>JALHTX010000053.1 GCA_022866015.1 Thermoplasmatota archaeon | reverse complement strand
CTTTTCTTTTATTATCTTTGTAATACTTCCATCTTGTAATTTAATTTCGTTTCCTTTTACTATTTCACCAACAATATAGCCTTGAACATTCTTTAAATTATTTTTAGTAACTGTATAAACAAGTTCAAAATCTTCTCCACCAAAAAGCGCTTAATTATATTCATCCTCATTTAAGGCTCTTGCAGTACTTCTAACATCATCATTGATCGGTATTTTTTCTTTGTAAATTACCGCACCACATTTACTTTCATCACAAATATGCTTAATTTCAGGAGCAAGACCATCAGATATATCAATCATTGAGTTAACATAAGGTGCAATTTTTAATGCGAAGTTAAGCCGAGCTCTTGGTTCAAGATATTTTTTCTTAACTTGATTAAAATCTTCTAAATTTTCTTGAAAAACTCTAAGGCCTGCGCGACCATTACCAATAGGACCTGAAATAAAAATGTAATCACCTATTTTTGCACCACTTCTAAGTAAAAGATTTTTTTTACTAACTTCGCCTGTTAAAGTAATTGAGATAATAATCTGTTTACTATGCGTCATGTTTCCACCGATTATCTCAATATTGTATTTGCCACAGGTTTTCCACATGCCCTTGTACATATCTTCAACAAAATCAATATCAATATCTTCTGGCAAACAAAGTGAAACCAAAACATATTTTGGAATACCACCCATTGCTGCTACATCAGAAACATTGATTTCTATTGCTTTCATCCCAATTTGCTGTGGTGTAAACCAATCTTTTTTAAAATGATCTCCTTCAACCAAACAATCCGTTGTTAAAATCTCTAATCCTTTTTTTGTTTTAACAACTGCTGCATCATCGCCTATTCCAATTAAAACATCTTTTTTTTTTGATTTTTTAGTAATTCTATCAATAAGACCAAACTCACCAATTTCTTTAATCTTCATTCAGAGCACTCCTAGTCATTTTTACAGAACAAAATCTTCCACACATAGAACATACATCTTTATCAGCATCAGTACATCTTTCTCGTATTTTTTTAGCAAGATCTGGATTAATTGATAATTCTATCATCTTTTTCCAGTCAAGATTAGACCTTGCTTCACTCATCTTGTTATCCCAGTTTATTGCACCCTTTAAACCACGAGCGACATCGGCAGCATGAGCAGCAATTTTAGAGGCAATAACACCTTCTTTAACCTCTTCAACATTTGGTAGTCCTAAGTGTTCTGCGGGCGTAACATAGCATAGGAAATCAGCACCATAATAAGCAGCCAAACATCCTCCAATAGCACTAGTTATATGATCATAGCCAGGTGCAATATCTGTAACTAGTGGTCCTAAAACATAAAAAGGTGCACCATGACATATTTCTTTTTGAAGTCTTACATTTTTTTCAATTTGATTTAAAGGAACATGCCCCGGTCCTTCAATTATTACTTGAACATCTTCCGTCCATGCTCTAAGAGTTAAATCACCTATAACTTTTAGTTCATAAATCTGAGCCTTATCCGTTGCATCCTTTAAACAACCTGGGCGCAAGCCATCTCCAAGACTTAAAGTAACATCATACTTTTTTGCCATCTTTAAGATTTTGTCAAAATTATCATAAATTGGGTTTTCTTTGTTATGATGAACCATCCATCTAAGAAGTAGCGCACCACCACGACTTACAACACCCATAGTTCTTTTTTTTATATAAGGAATAGAACTTTTCAAAAGCCCTGCGTGAATTGTAATAAAATCAACACCGTCTTCAATATGTTTTTTAATACCATCAACAAAATCTTTTTCAGTTAGTTCAATAACATCATCAACAGTACAAGCAGCTTGATAAACCGGCACTGTACCAACTGGAATAAAACTATGTTTTATTATTTCGTGTCTAATCTGATCAATATTTCCACCGGTGCTGAGATCCATAATAGTATCAGCTTTAGCATCTATGCAGACTCTTAGTTTTTCAAGCTCGTAATCAAGATCAGCTTTATCAGGTGAGGAGCCTATATTAGCGTTAACTTTAACTTTTAGTCCTTTACCGATACCAATGGGGCTAAGGTTTTTATGTAGAATTGAAGCAGGAATAACAATCTTACCAGCAGCAATATTTTTCATCAAAACTTTAATATTGATGTTTTCTTTTCTTGCGACATTTTGCATCTCTTTTGTGATTTCGTTGTTTCTTGCCATCTTTAACTGCGTCATTTTAATTTATTCTCCTTTATTATTCTAATAAAATCACTCACTTCTTTATAGACATCATCTGAACACAAAACAGCTGATATTGCAACAACAGAATCAGCTCCCATTTTTATAACCTCGTTAACATTTTCTTTATCAATCCCACCAATTGCAACTATAGGTAGATTTACAATTTCTCTTACTTTTTTTATCATTTCTACACCACAAGCTATGCCCGCATCCTTCTTGGTATTTGTATCAAAAATAGGGCTTAATCCTATATAATCAGCCCCGATTTTCTCGGCTTTAACAGCTTCTTCTAAATTATGAACAGTTAATCCAATTATCTTTTCATTTCCAAGAATTTTTCTTGCAATTTCAAATGGTATATCATCTTGACCGATATGGATACCATTAGAATTAACTGCTAGGGCAACATCGATTCTATCATTAACAAGAAAAATTGCTTTTCCTTCACATTTTTTCTTTAATTCTTTTGCCTCTTTGATCATATCTTTAGTGCTTTTGTTTTTCTCCCTATACTGAATTATTTTACATCCTGCTTTTAAAGCATTTTCAACATCAGATAATGTTCCTTTTTTGCTTAATTTTGAATCTGTGATAAGATAGTATTCATCCTCATTTAATTTCATCAATTTTAATCATCTCTTTGATATTTTCGGAACTAAGGTTAAACGCTTCGTCATAAAATCGTTCTTTGAAACTTCCAGGTCCGTTTGATTTCATAGCGGCTAATTCACCTGCTATTCCAAAGCAGGATAAAGCAGCTGTAGCGGCTAAGGTATAATCTTTTTCTACTCCTGCAAAACTTCCAATAACTGAGGCAGCCATACATCCTGTACCAACAATATTGCCCATCATTTTGTGCCCGTTTTTGATAAGGTAAACTCTTTTTCCATCTGTAACGATATCCTCTTTTCCGGTTATAACAACCGTAGCTTTTCTCTCATTTGCTAATTTCTTAGCCACATCAATCAAATTAGCTTTTACTTCAGTTGATTCAACACCTTTAGTTATAACAGGTTCTCCAGCAAGTCTAGCAATTTCCGAGGCGTTTCCTTTTATAATATTTACCCTAATTTTATCAAGCAACTCAAAAGCTTTATTATCTCTAAATTTGGTTGCTCCAGCTCCTACTGCATCTAGTATAACTGGTATGCCTTTCTCATTAGCACTTTTTCCAGCAATAATCATTGAATCTATCAAGTAAGGAGTTAACGTTCCGATATTAAGCACTAAAGCCGAAGCGATTTTAGCCATATCTCCGCTTTCTTCTTTTGCATGAGCCATAATAGGCAATGCACCAAAAGCTCTGGTAATATTTGCACAATCATAGATAGTAACCCAGTTCGTTATATGATGAACCAGAGGTTTTTCTCTTCTTATTTTTTCAAGAATCTTCCAAATCATTTTAATCCCTTTATTAAAATCAGTTTAATTTATCCTTTATTTTTATCAACTTGTTTACTACATCAACAGCATTTTCTCCAACGATATATGCACATGGCTCAATACCAAAATCACCTTTGTGCAGTAGAATATCAACTTTATTTAGTCTATCTTTTAGTTTATAGTCTTTTGCCAAATAAACATAGTTCGTGTTAGTCTTTTCAACATCTTTGATATAGGCTATGTTCATAATTGCGTTGGCATTGATTTTGTTTTTTAAGTTTAGGAGTAAAGAGGAGAGATGTTTGCTTTTACCAAACCTTATACTGTTATATCCTGTGATTTTGTCTTCGATAATTATTAGACCATTGAGAAAACTTGCTACATCATCAGATTTTTTTGCATTTTTTTTACTCATTGCGATATTAATTTTAACTTCAGGGATAAGACCGCTGATATCTATTTCTTTTAATTTATAAAACGCCTGTTTTAAATTATCGGTTATTTTGCTGTTTTCATCAGTAAGTATCTCGTTTTTATCTGCGATTAAAAAGTTACCTTCAACGTTTTTATCCAAAAACGTTACACATGTTTGAAAGTTAACAGATTGTTTATCAATTACTTTTTCTGCTATTTCCTGAGCTATTTTCATAATGTTATCTGATATTTTTTCATTTGAGCTGCAGTAGTTGCTAACCATTGGTTGAGATAAATTTAGAATTTCGGATATCTTTGATTGCTCTATTTTTTTACTATAAAGTATTCTTGCTATTGATTTTTTGAGATATATTGTTTTTTCTCTCCCAATAAGAAATACCTCGATAGGCATATTAATCATTAATATAAATTTATTAATTATTTATAAAGCTATTGGAAAAAAATAAACAATACAATTAAAAAACCAAATAAATATTACAAAAAATAGTGACAGAGATAAGAACCTTTGAGCCAGAAGATACATTCAGTGTAATAAAACTAGCAAGTCAAACTCTAACAGAAAAATACAACCCAAGCTTATTTGCATATTTCTATGAAACAAATCCAGATGGTTTCATAGTTGCAAACTTAAACCACAAAATAATAGGATTTTTAATAGGAGTAAAAATAAACAATCAAAAAACAAAAATATTAATGATATCAGTTTCACCACAGCATCAAAAACAAAAAATTGGAACAAAATTACTAGAGGAATTTATAAAAAGAACACAAAAAGAAGAAATAAATACAATTGAATTAGAAGTAAGAATAGATAACCATAAAGCAATACAATTTTATGAAAAATATGGCTTTAGAAAAATAATAAAAATAAAAGAATTTTATCAGGATAATAAGGATGCATATACGATGCAATTAAGGTTTTAACTCTATAGTACAACGAAGAAGTTCTTTTTCTTT
>JALHTX010000052.1 GCA_022866015.1 Thermoplasmatota archaeon | reverse complement strand
TAATCCGGATGGAAGCATAGGCCCCATTGGGGGTATACCTTACAAAGTTGATGCTGCATATGAAGTTGGTGCAAAACGTTTTTTAATTCCAAAAGGTCAAGGAACTTATCTTGAAACAATACAAGAAACTACAACCAACAACGGCTGGACTCAGACTCAAATTAAAACTGTTACAAGAAACATTACGGAGTATGTAGCAAGCAAAGGCTATGATATAGAAGTAGTTGAAGTGGAAGATGTTAATCAAGCAGTTAATAACTTTACAGGTTACAGTTTTTCGTCTTTTGTTTCCGATGATGAAATCAAAACTAATGAGTATACCACTGCGTTTTTGACTCTTTCAAGTTCTTTACTTGAAAAATCTCAAGAACTATATACTACATCAATAGAATTGTTTAATAATTCACGTTCTAATATTCCTAACAAGATTTGGGATTGGGACCACTTGACTTGGATTTATTATCGTAGTGAAATAGAAGATGAATTAGATGGTGCAAAACTATTAATTGAAGAATCAAAAACATGGTTTGACCGTAAAATGTATTATACTAGTACAACTAAATCATTTTTATCTCTTATTAACTCACGTTATGTACAGTATGCTTGTAATTATTTTAATACATCTGAAGAAGATAAACCCAATTATGCAGAAAATCTTATTGATGAAATAAATCTCTTCTGCGATGAAAAAAACAATGAAGCCCGAAATAGTAAGATAACTGGTTTTGTATCTTTGCAGTGTGTTGGCGGTGCTCAGAAACGTGCATCTGAAACAAATGATTACCTAACAAATGCAAATAGTAGCTGTAAAGCAGGCGATTATCTATCTAGTTTAAGTTATCTTGCAAAGGCAAAAGAACGTAGTGAAAGTGTTAATTGGTGGCTTAATATAACAAATTTTTTTAATGAATCAGGTAACATTAGCACTTCTGATATAGACAATCTTGCTCTTGAATATATAGAAGAAGCACAACAGGCTATAACATATTCTAGCGTTCTTCTAAATGAAATGAATTCTGGTTCTAATTATCTTTCTGATGCTCAAAACATGCTTGATATTGCAAAAAACGAAAGAGAAAATGGTTATCCTGCAGCAGCACTTTTTGAAGCACTTGATGCAATAACAAAGGCAAATCTTGAAATTGAAACAATTGGTGTGAACAGTGAAGATGACTACAAAGAAAAAATAAATAGAATTAATGATACCGCTAGCTCCAATATTTTAAAAAGTATAAGTTATGGCGTTAAACCTATTCTTCCGGTGTGTTATTATGAATATGCTGATAGCCTTCTTGATGAAAAGGACTATACTACAGCACTTTTCTATTATCGCTTTAGTGGAATGATCGCGGGTGCTCTAAGTTTTACTAATGTTAGCAAAGGAACTACTTCCTCAAGATATGAAGGTATTCCAAAGATTAATTCACCAAAACATATTATCGATATTTTTTCACAGTTTGGTATAATACTATTAGTTTTTATCTTAGGCGGAATTGGAGGATTAGGTCTTGGCTTAGTAACCGCTACGTTATTAAATGATAAATCATCAAAAAATGATGTTAAGGCTAAAAAAGAAAAAAATAGTTACGAAAGTTACAGCGGTCATAGTTATCCAAATAATGAAGTCCCAAGAAGCATTAATGATTATTACAGGAAAAACAAATAATACTAATTTCTAATAATGGTTTTTTATAAAGATGAAAACACAGGGTAAATTTATAGATGAAAAAATAATCATTGAAAAACCAAAAGAAATAGGTAGACTTTTTAACAAAGGTCATTTTGGTAAACCTCTTAGTGGCAACAAACTTGAACTTGACCTTATCGAAAGTTGTTTTTTACTTGATGAAGATAAAATTAGTATAACAAAAGATGAGACAAAAATAAATTTTGAGAAGCTTGTAGGTATTGCCTCTGAAAAAATTATAGATTTTGATGTTAAGTACATTGTTTTTAAAGAACTTAAAAATAGAGGCTGCTCTATAAAACTTTACAATGATTTAAAAGGTGTTACTTTCTCTGATTTTAAAAAAGAATTTTTTGTCTGCGTTTTCTCTGAGAATGGTTTTTTTGATGTAAAAGAAACAATTGATATTATTTGCAGAGTTGCAAAAAAAAAAGAAAAACTTTGGTTTGCAGTAGTCGAATGTGAATGTGATGTTACATATTATGATGTCTCACTTGTTGATTTTAAAGGTTTTAATAAAAAAGGTAATTATTTAAAAAATAAAGGATTTTTATTTGAAAACTCAGTTATTGTTTTTGATGAAAAACTAAAAGATACGTTGTTTGAAAAAGAGTTTTTTGGTAAACCTTTTGGCAGTGGATTACGTCTTTCTTATGTCGAAAGTTTATATCTTTCTGATGAAAAAATATTAGACATTAAAAATATAAAAGAGATTGATATTTCTCGCAAGGATTTTGTTAAAAAAATAACAGATATAGACCCTATGTTTGATGATAGATTTAAGGTATATTGCGATTTGAAAAAACGTGGACTTGTTACTAAAACTGGTTTTAAATTTGGTACTGATTTTCGCTGTTATACACGAAACCCCGATGAAATCCATGCTGAATATTTAGTTCATATTATTGATGAAAAATTTAAAAGTGCTTGGTCTGAGATGAGTCGTGCAATTAGGCTTGCTCATTCTGTAAATAAAGAAATTATTTTTGCCTGTGTTGAAAAAAATAAAATCGAATACATCAAATTCGGCCGTTTAAGGCCATAATTTTTTATATTATATTTATGTTATATGTTGTTTACTGGGGACGAAGATATTATTATGTTACAACTACGTTGGCATGGACATTCGTGCTTTGAAATAACTAATGATAAAACAATAGTTACTGATCCACATGATGGAAAAAGTATAGGCATACCTGCACCAAGTGTACAGGGAGATATTATACTTGTTTCTCATGACCATTATGATCATAATAGTGTAAAAACCGTTAAAAAAATTGATAGTAAAGTTATTACTGATGGTCGTAAGTGCAATGTAGATAATGTGGAGATTTATGGAATAAATACATTTCATGATGAGGAAAATGGTGCCAAACGTGGCAAGAATATATTGTTTAAATTTATAGTTGATAACATAACTTTTTGTCATCTTGGAGATTTAGGTCACAATCTTGATGATGAAACTATCTCAAAAATTGGAGATGTTGATGTTTTGTTTATCCCAATTGGTGGAACTTTTACAATTGATGATAAAAAAGCATGGAATGTTATTAAAAAGATTAAGCCAAAAATTATTGTTCCTATGCATTATAAAATAGGTGGGCTTTCTTTACCAATTGCAGGAATTGATGCTTTTCTTGAACAAAACCATTATAATGTACTTCATGTAGGCAATGAAATAGATATAGAAAAAGAAGATTTACCTGAAGAACCAGAGGTTTGGGCTTTTACTCTTTAGTTTTTAAATATTTCAGGGTTTATGCAATTAGGTGGAATCTCTCCTTTTAAACCTGTAATCATATTTTCTGCAGTCATAATTGCCATCTTAGTTCTTGTTTCTGTTGTTGCAGAGGCAGAATGAGGTTGCAAAACAACATTATCAAGCTTTAAAAGTTCTTTGTTTATCTCGGGCTAATGTTCATAAACATCAAGACCCGCACCAAAAATCCAGTTATTTTTTAGTGCTTTTACAAGAGCTTGCTCATCTACTATAGGACCACGAGATGTATTAATTAATATCGCTGTTTTTCTCATCATTTTTAATTGTGTTTCGCTTATTAAATGATGAGTTACTGGTAGAAATGGCACATGTAAGGATATGAAATCTGATTCTTTTAATAATCTGTCAATCTCTACTTTTTTTGCAGATAATTCTTCTTCAAGTTGTCGGTTTCTTACTTGATCATAATACAAAACATTCATTTTGAATCCTTTACTTTTCAATGCAAAAGATGTTCCAATACGACCAGTGCCTATAACGCCAAGGGTTTTACCAGTTACATCTTGCCCATGCATAAGCATCGGTGCCCATCCATTAAATTTACCTTTTCTTGTAAATTTATCTGCTTCTACAATGCGACGAGTAACTGAGAAGAGTAATGCCCAGGCCATCTCGGCAGTGGTATCGGTTAAAACATCGGGTGTGTTACTAACAATTATTCTTCTTTTTGTAGCTGCTTTAACATCAATATTATCATAGCCAACAGCATAATTAGCAATCATCTTAAGTTTTGGTTCAGAGTTTATCACTTCTTCATCAATTAGATCAGTTAGCAAACAAAGAAGACCATTTTTTCCTTTTAATCCATTTATTATATCCTGTTTTGATAAAACTCCATCATAAGGGTTTATTTCTACTTCATGATGTCTTCTTAATAGGTTTAAACCAGGTTCAGGGATTTTTCTTGTTACAAATATTTTCATAGAATATATGAATGTTAAAAGGTTTAAAAAAAATTTGTAATCAGTTTTATTAAGATTTATTTTTTATATTTTTAATTAACTTGACATTGTCACATTACAAATAACCTATCTGAATTTCAGTCTCTAGCCATCTATCATTTTCAATTTTTACACCCTGCCAAATAAACCAAAACCACACAAATCAACCATTTTCTTGAATCAATCT
>JALHTX010000006.1 GCA_022866015.1 Thermoplasmatota archaeon | reverse complement strand
TTTTCAATAATATATCAACAAAAATAGTAGTATGCATGAATTGGTTTTAGGAAACGTATTTTTTTAATGTAAACCTTCAGCATAAGTATAAAAAATCTAGTGGTCAAACTAATACAAAGATTCCTGCTATCATATTGTAAGATTTTGCCGGTTCTGCAGCTGTTACAGTCTCTGTTACAGTCTTCTCCATATGACTGTAACAGTGATTAATACTAGTCTTCACGCGTAATATTTACTCGCAAAGGTCCTGATTAATTTTAAAAAAAAATATTGGTTAATTTTACTATAATAGTCTACTAATTTTTTTTATGTTTCTTTTAATCCTGGGTAGAGATATACTTTATCATGAATCATTGTAAGGTTCGTATTATTAGCATCTCCATAGATGACACTGAGTTGGTAGTTGTCTAAGAAATTAGTATTTGTGCATTTTTCTCTTAGGAATGTCTGCATTTTTTCATGGAGGTCGTAGCCATACAAGGGTTTCATAGTTGATGAGATGATATATAGTCCTGTAACAGCGGAGAACGGTGAGGCTTTGTATGGGTTAACTGCTGCTGTCGTGTAAGTGTGGTTGACATCCCTATATTCGTGTATATGATCCTGTATCCAGGTGAATGTTTCATATTCTTGTTCGGTGATCATTTCGTAGTAAGGTGTATCAAGATGAGCAGGTACTGCGATTAATAGAATCACAATAGCTAGAATTACTGGGATTAGTATGTCTATGTTTTTTATCCTTTTTTTAATGTGTTGATATTTTTTTTTCTTTAAAAGATATATGAGTATTCGTCGGATTTCACTTAATCCATACCCCGCGATGAGGACAACCAGGAGGAAGAGGTATAGAAACATCCGTTCGTAGATATCTTGAATCCCATACCCTAATTTATCGTAAAATCCGATAACAATAATGAACGCGATGAGGGAGATGCTAAGGGTTCGGAGGAGTACTTTTTCTTTTATGAAAGCGAGACAGACACCAATGATGAGGAACACCCAGGTGAGTAAGCCTAAGTCATTGAAGGAGACTGAGATATTTGGAAGATTTGGAGGATATGTTGTTCCTGTGATGGATGTGATGAAAAACTCGATTAAATAGTTCCATTGTGTGGTGAATAAAACGACAATGACTATGGGAAAGATGCAGAGCAGTCCAGTGAGGAGGGCGATGCGGTATTCTTTATCAATGGCTATAAAAACGGAGTAGACTAGGATGATGCCGATGGCGGCTAGAGCAGTCGTTGGATGAACGATAAAAAGATAAAAGATGAAGAAGGGGATAAGACTGATGCTTTGTATTTTTTTTACCTGTCCAAGCCAAATTATAAAGAGTAGAAGGAGTAATCCTAGAGTGCTGGCGACATAGAAAGAAGGTCCAAGAGCCCGAACGCTTGTGGGAATAAAAGCGATGAGGAATGCGGCTTCCAAACCGAATTTTCTTTGTACTCGCTGGCCGATAACAAACGCAGTAAGGCTTAAGAAGACGCCTATCAGAGCAGGCATGAAAACGAAGATAGTCGAAAGTGTGCTTGTAGAAATCCATTGTATGCAGGCATTAGTGATATGGAATCCTATCTCTGTATGGGTTGAGGTGCTAGTTCCGGTGTAGGGGTCGATGAAGGTGATGGAACCATAATCCTGGAATCCTTGTGTATAACGCCAGTGTACCCATTCATCGACATGAAAAGGAAGGTAGTAGTTGTTTAAGAGATGAGGTAAGAACATCATAAGAAATGAAAAGCTTAAGATTAAGATAAGAATTATGATTGTTTTGTTTTTAAAATATGTCAAGGTTATCTTTGGTAATTGGTATCCTAAAATCGATATAAAGCAAATGATAGCTGCGGGTATGATATAGAATATGTAGAGGAGCCAAACTATGGTTTGTGTGATTTTTATATTTAGTATGATGTTGAGTGCGAAGGTGCTTATTGTGAAAAAAGCTAGTCCACAGAGGAACCCGAATAGGATTCGTTCTAGATGTGTTAGTCGTGCTAAAAATATATAACTCCAGAGATATCCTGGAATAGTTAGGATGATAAGTCCTATGATGAGCTTGAGAATTTCGACTGGTTCTACAGGCATTTGTTTTCCATTTGTTTGAATTCAATAAACCTTGTTAAACCCTTTGTTATTTTTTGTCTCTTATTTTATGATTGGAAATATTTATACTTTGAACTTTATGAGCGTGTTTTTTGTTTCTTTTGTCGTGCAAAAAACCAGTAAATACTATAGACTAAGAGGGCAGCAAGAATAGCGACAATAGTCATTCTGTAATCGTCGGAGCGGATTAGATTGTATTGCCATCCTTCCCAGCTGAAGGGGAATAGGAGTTTTATTCCTCCATGTACGTGGACTAGGAAGAAATCTAGTATGAAATGGGTTGAAATGCCGATAATCAATGGGATAAATGCTTTTCGTATATCATTAAATGAGATTGCGATGATACCAGCAATAAGAACAGCTCCAATAGGGGTATGGAGGGGTTCGAAGAACTGATGATCATTTAAGTTTAACCATATGAATGCGAGGTTTATCTTCACAAGATCTGGGATGAGGGAGCCAATCACGATGAGGGCGATATCCCTTTTTGTAGTTTTTCCAGTAATCCACCCAACTAAGGAATGTGTGAGCCAATCAGCCATGTTTTTCCCTCCGCTCAAAACGATAGGTGTTGCGGTTAAATCGCCAGGTTCTGAAAAATAGATACATCACAAAGGGGATAGCTGGCAACGAGCGAATAAATATTAGACTATATGCCCATCGTTCACTAATGAGGAGTTTTTCTGCAGTTATACTATTTTTACTGGTAAGAACACCATATACTTCTACATTATCCCCTGGTTGGGTTGTATTCAAATTCTCTGTTGTACTTATCAGCAGTATGATACCCTTTGGTGGTGACTGGCCGATTTGAATGAGGAGTGTGTTGTTAGTTCTATCCACGTCTTTTACTTCACCGATCAGTGTAACCTTTGTGTTATTGAATTGCTCATAATGATCCAGGATGTATTCGGTGTCAGGGTCATGGTTGTTATGATCAAAACTATAGTATATCATCAACCCGATCAGGATTGAAAGTAGAAAACACCCAAGGAGAATTCTGTGGTGGTTCATAGTTTTACAACAGACGTCCAGATATTATATGTATTTAAATAATCATTCGGATTTTATTATTTAGCCTGTTGAAAAATTCTATAAAATTAAATTTTCTAATAAATTCTTAAACAATTAGAAACATCTAAAGTGCTTTTAGTATCTATTTCAGATTGAGATAATAGAGCATTACATTGTCAATGCTCTTCAATATCAATCTACTTTATAGTAAGAAATCTAAAGAAGAAATCTATTTTTAGGATAAACTAGATTTTATGTAAATCTTCTTAGAAATGTTTTCACACTACGTGGTGAAAAACCAAAACAATGGTTAACATAACCCATTAGTAGCATTCCAATGATGATAATATAAGAGTAGATTAGAACATTGTTTTTACCATAAATCTGTAGTTTTTTCAAATCCAGATATTCTTTTAGTCTTGAAAAGAATCGTTCTACGCTTGTTCTTTTAGCATATCTTTTTAGAAATTTCTTTGGATAGTTTGGTTTGATACGTGTCTTAGATGCTTTGATAACAGGTGTTACATTGTCTTTAAAAAGAGTTTTTCTAATACTGCTGCTGTCGTAGGCTTTATCAGCAGTAAAACAACGTGTTGGAAACCTGGAATTATATGATTTCACTCTAGTGTAAAGCCTATTAAACTCTTTTGAGTCATGTACGCCAGCTTTGGTAACACTAAGTGTCACCGGAAGCTCAGTATGCGTGTCTACAGTTACATGAATTTTGTAACCATAAACATACTCTTTTTTGATGTGATCCCAGCCCCATCCAGCTTCAGGGTCATCAAGATTTGCTTCAAGAATACTTCCATCTTGTGCGATCATATGAAGGTTTAGGAAACCTTCATCTATTAGTTGCTGGACAACTACTTGGAATAGTTGTTCAAAATCAGAGGTTCCTATTCTTTTTAGGAAGTTTGAGAAACTTCCTATATCTGGAACATTATCAAATTCAAGTTGGTGCCTCCAAAAACTATGTTTCTCTAGAAATGCATGGTAATCACGGTATGATTCCATCCGCAGGAACATAATGGTAAAAGATAGAAACATGCCAATTGGTGGTAGTGGTGGTCTTCCAGGTGTACCTGGTATGTATTTGTACTTGCTTTCCAATACCTTTTTTGCTTCAGAAAGATTAATACTTGTGCATCATTATCAAAATGATTTTTTGCCATTTATTGATAAACATAAAATAAGACAACTATGTGAAGTAAAAGAAATCAAACGATGGAAAGGAGGACATGATATACAGGTTAGTAATAAACC
>JALHTX010000051.1 GCA_022866015.1 Thermoplasmatota archaeon | reverse complement strand
GAATCCGTTATGGTTGGAGTCCAACTTCTAAAATGCCTAGTAAGTATGTACACTTAGCAAGTAAAGACCTAGATGATAGAATAAAAGTCATTACAGGATTTAAAGAACCAGAGAAAGCTGAAAAAAGTAAACTTATAACTATTCTTTGTTGGAACTGTAATGAAGAAAATGTACCGACTAACAAATTCTGTGCTAAGTGTGGTACTAATCTAAAACCAAAGAAAGAAGAAATTACCATGACTGCAACTGATACAGGAATAGCAACACAAGAAATGCTTAAAGATCCTGAATTTAGAGAATTCTATAACGATATGCTTGCGTTAACCTGGGAAAAATATAAACAGATAAAAGAAAAAAAATAAAACTTATAGTTCATCAGGTAAAATAGGCATATCAAAAATATTGGCATACTCCTCCAATATACTATACGATTCCTCTTTATCGTATTCTAATTCTTTTAATCTTTCTTCAAAACCATCAAAGTATTTATTTTTTCTAAAAAAAGCAAACCCTTTTTTCTCCATATGTTTAGAAATAACTTCCGTTTCTTTCTTGTTATACTCTGGAAATTTCTCAGGATACTTTTCTATCCGTTTTTTTAAAAACTCTTTATAGATATTTTCTCTTGGAAAAGGATCTAAAACTTCCCTATCCGACAATATTGGGTCTAAAACTTTCCTATTAGACGATAATATCTCCGCTGCCTGATCTTTGTCTAAATGATAAGCATCTTGTAAATCCTCAGAAATGACAAAAGAGGGTTCTTTTACAGCCACATACATCTTAGAATCTAGCAAAATATTAGTAGTTTCTTTAATTATCTTACGATATGTTTTCTCATGTTTTTTATATTCAATGGATATTTTCTCTGAGACTTCATCAATAGTGGAATATCCAAATTTTTTTTGAATTAATGTATAACTTATATCTTTAACAAAATTATTTGCTTTTTCTTCCCAAATTTTAAGTATTTTGTCAAATAAAGGTAAATGAAGAGCACGAAATTCATAAAAAGGTTTAAATCCAAGAGTTAAATTCAATAAAACTGAAGGGAAATCTTTAATGTCTTCATTTAAAAATTTAGTACATTCTAAAAGTTTTTCTGAAACAGTTATATTAGAAGATCTACCTGATTCTCTGTCGATTTTCTTTTCGCTTAAAATAAGCTCATCCGTTATATTTTCTACACATTTTTTTAAAAGGAATTTTAGGCTAGGATGAAGTATTATAGTTTTTTCACCTATGAAAAAAAGCCAAAAATATAATTTAGTTTCGGGCGATGCTTCTAAGTTATCTATATATTCTTTCCATTTGCGATTAGCTTTTCTTTCACTTATTTTTTTAAATATTATATCAATATCATCGAATCCTGAAAAAATTTTGTCAGCAATAAATTGTATTGATTTAGCGTCTTCTTCTGTGAAATCATCTTTAATAGATAGATTAGCAAGATAAAAGGTTAATTTTGGGGAAGAAAATGAAAGTATATTATTGATTGGACATATATTTATTGATTTCTGATGTAAGATCTTTAAAGGTTCAAATTCATATTTTTTACTAAGTCTATAGAAGGATTTTGGTTTCCCCTTTTTTTGTGGTTCTTCATAATTTTCTAATATCCCATATTCTGTCAGTTTATCCAAATCTTTAGAGAGTCCTGAATCATAATTATAAATGGGTAAGGTTTTTTCTTTAGATGTTTTACCTGTTTTAGGATCCCAATTTAATCCATCTTCTCTATGTATAAGCTTATGATCTTTACCTTTCACTTTCACAAATTCTCTTCTCAATTCACAAAATTGTATCCATCTTCTAGGATTATTACTCCAATATTGCAGAAGTTTATCTGTTTGGGGCGTTTTCATTTTTTTCATAGTAACTCCCAAAATATTAGTTAGTTTATAGTATTTAAAGATTATTTAGATTTGTAATATGATATGAGAAAAAATAGAACCTTTAGTTTAACTGAAGATACAATAGAAATGCTAGATCATCAAGCTAAACATTTTCAATTAAGTCATTCTGCCTATATTTGTCTTTTACTAGTACAGAATGAAAAAAATAGAGCTGATTTAAAACATCGAGTAGGATAAAAATGAATGAAGCACTCAAAGAATTTCATCAACAATATTGCCCTGAGTTATCATATGATAACCCGAAACTAACTTTTTTGCTTATTGAAAAAATAAATAAATTAAAAAAAGAAGTTAAGGAGGAGAAATAAACGTCACCCTACTTATTTCTTTTAAATATATCAAGTGATATCTTTTCTAATTTTTTTGAATTTTTTAAAACAATTTTTGATTTTTGTTCATTCACAAAATTTAGATTTTAATAACATATAGAAAGCGTTTAATCAGAGATTTCAAAGACCTAATCTGAAGCTTTCAACAATAGGTAAATGAAATACTATTAACCCTACCTTGATTAAGCGTCAGATTAGCCTCGCTTAAACCTAATTTAACGGTATAAAACTTCTACGGGGTTTTGATTATTAACTAATTCCAGGTGTTCAAATCCATTCCCCTGCAATCATATAGTTCCAACAGAAGAAAAGATTAATTTTTACTAGTAAAAACCAGCACAAATCCCTTCCCATACACATATATAATTATTAATAAAAATTTTTATTATTGTTCAATTTGTTCAATTATATGTTGTTGTAATTGTACTAATACATTATTTGAAAACAACTTTGTTTTTTGTATTGTAGGATCAATTAGGTTTTTTACAATATTAGTAAGAATTTTTATAATTCTTGGCTTGACTTTCCATTCGTATACAATAAAGGGTTTTTTTAGTATTTGCTCCGCGGTCCAGTTATACATGTCTGAAGCGGTTTTTACACTAATAAGGTATCTTTTTGGGATATATTTGTAACCTTTTTCAGCCATCTCTTGCCAATGACTATATCTAGCGATTTGACCTTTTATGAAACTTGAGAAACGCTCTGGATGTTGCTTTGTATATTCATAATCTAGGCTTTCTAATTTATAATGGTCAAGATCTGATAATGGTATATATGATCGTCCAAATTCAAGATCCTCTGCTATATCCCGAATGGTATTTATGAATTGTAATGCTCGTCCAAGGTATCTTGCATAAATGTATAATTTTTTGTCAAGATTAAGAATATTGACCATGTATAGCCCTATAACCTCTGCTGCACCATAAACATACTCAAGTGTTTCATCAAGTGTATAATAGGTTTTTTTTGTCAAGTCCATCTCCATTGAATCCAGGAAAGCCTCAGTCCATTTAGGATCAAAATTTTTTCTTTTTGCCAACTCAACAAATGAATCAATTACTATATCCCCTGTTTTAATACCATTTTTGGCTTGTTCGTAGTTTTGTCTGAATTTGTAAAATCCTTCCTTGTCTTGTGGCATTGTATCAACAAGGTTATCTGCTTTTCTGACAAATCCATATAGTATAAAAACATCGTATCTGATTTTTTTTGGTAAAAATATGCTGCTGTAAAACATTGTTTTACTTCCCTGCTGGAATATGGAGTAAAATACTTTATTAATCATAGTTCCCCACTTTTTCTATTCTTTTATATGATGATATTTATGTTTTAATACCCTAAAACAATGACATATATAGTGCTATGTCATTGTATTATTTAGGTAATTGGAATGTGTTAACTATTATAATTTTCTAAATATATATTTTTTTTGACTGTTATATTCTGCATGTATTTATTTATTCTTTAACTTCTTCATATAAACCAAGGATGTTTCCTTCAGTATCCTTGAATATAGCCCACCAGCCCCATTCACCCATGACTTTTTTTGGTACAATGATAGTTCCACCATTCTTTTCTATAATCTTGCAGATTTTTTCGATAGAATCGACTGTGATGTAATTTATGAATGGTTCATTTGGCATGTCGCGTTTTACCAGGCCTCCATTTATTGCTCCTGGTTCTTTTGGAGTCCAATCATCATCTCCGACTTCTGTGGTAATAACTGACCAATATTCTCCGTCTTTGTCATATTTTTTAATCTTCCAATCAAATATTTTTTCATAAAACTTTTTTGCTCTTTCAACATTATCTGCTGGTATTTCAAAATATGTTATCGGGTTTTTCATAACATTTCACCTCCTATTTATCAGTAAAACGGAGTTAATAAACTTAATTTAAAAATATATTCAATTTTATTACAATTCAATTTTAACAACGGGTACTAGATTCTATATAATGTGTATTCTTATCTTTATACCGATAAACTCGTATTCAACTCCCTTCCCCTGCACTAATTTGTTTCACTGATTTAATTTTAACAAAAGCATAAATCCTTTCTCTTTTTTAGTCATAAAACGTTCTGATATTTCACCAAGTCTGTTAGAAACCTTTTCTAAATCTGGATAATTATTATACGATAAAAGGTTTGCAATTCCCCTACTTAATAAAAATATAGCAAGTTTATGTTCTCTTTTAGATTTTTGGATATGATATGGTGTAACATTTAATTTGTCATAAGACTGAAATTCCAACCCATTGTTATTATCAACCATCTCCTCCAGATGGTTTTTTAATTGCAATAAAAACATGTGAAATTGAATAAGCTCATCCTTTTGCATATTTT
>JALHTX010000050.1 GCA_022866015.1 Thermoplasmatota archaeon | reverse complement strand
TTCTTGTTCTAGTTTTTGTATATAGTACCTGATAGCTTCAGGTACATTCTGCATCCTATCCATGCGGAAGTATATGGAAGTAGGTCTGCATGGATTTTTCGGTTTTATGTAAAAGAAGGCAGGTCAGCTAAACAAATACAATCTTCCTTTTAATACTTATAATTAATGATTTATAATTAACGAGTGTATTTTTAATCTAAGTTTATATGTTACATAAGTTTCTTAAATTTTAAATCATGGGATGATTACAAAAGATAAAGAGTCAAAATTACTCTTGTTCTTTGTGATTTATGAAGGGGTTATAAAAACCAAGCTTTAGTCTTTTTTTCTTTATCTTTTATATTTCTCTTTTTCAAGTTGTTCACTTCTTTTTTTCCAGACAGACTAAAGTTTACCATGTAATAGTTAGTATTACTACATAGTGTACCTTGTGTTATTTTCGAAAAGATATATCTTTATATATATTATCTTTCTCGTGATTTTTATTATTTTATTGAATGTATATAAACAATTAGTTTTTATAGCTTATTTTACGTTATAAAATTATTTAAATGTATAAAATCGGGGGGTATTGGGTTGGTGATGCAGATAGCGACACTTAAAAACCCAATACCGATACAAATATTTCTTATAAAATACAAATATTCTAATGATTTATAAATTTATTCTATATTAAACAAAACAAATGTTATGTAATTGAATAATTTTTTATATTAGATTAAGATATTCATATATATGGCAAAAAGTAGTTTTGAACAAATAGAGCTAGATGAAAAAAGGATACTTGGAGAATTAATAAAAAACGCAAACAAAAGCATAAACGATATAGCAAAATCCTGTCATTTTTCAAGACTAAAAGTATGGCGAATAATAAATAACCTGGAAAAAAACCATACTATCTGGGGGTACACAGCAATAGTAGATGAAGAAAAACTAGGTAAAAAAACCTACGTAATGCTTATGAAAAGATCAAATAAACCAACTTCAAAGGAAATAATTGACAATATAATAAATAGAGAGCTACCAAAAACACTAAAAAAATTTGGAATAGAATTTACACACAGCTTCCTATTGAATGGAGATTATGATTGGATGCTATTATTCAATGCAAATAATGTAATAGATGCAAAAACAGTGGTAGAAACATTTCACAAAATAGATAAAGGATATATATCAGATATAAAATTGATTGAAAAATTATTTACAGTAGAAAACTGTGGAGTAATAAATCCTAATATCAACAAATTAAACGAATTTTTCAAAATCTAATTTATTTTCATAAAAACTAAAAAATAAAGAAAATTAGACAAATAAGATAAGATAACTTTTTATTTACTTAAACTTTTATTGAAATATGGCTCCGGAGAGAAGGTTTTCATGCCTAATCACCTTAAGTTTTGATTATCAATACTCTCTTGGGCTGACTAATCCCTAAAAAATAGGTAAAGAGGAGGAAAAGAGGGACAATTGTTAAAAAGATGATTTTACAAATTGTTGTTTTTAACTTGTTTATTTTTAATTTTGTTGGTAAAACAAAAATTCTTTTATTAAAAAATTTATTACGTAATTCTATTATAAAGAATATTAAAAGGTAGAATTTATGAGTAATAATAATGAAGTATATAGAACAATTATTAAAAGAAGAAGTATAAGGCGTTTTAAGCAAAAACCTATTTTGTTAGATTTATTAAAAAAATTTGTAAACGCTGCTCGTCTTGCTCCTTCTGCTGCAAATCTTCAACCTCTTGAATTTTGTATAGTAAATGATAAAGATTTATGCTTAAAAGTTTTTGAAGCCCTAAGTTGGGCAGGATATATAAAACCAAAATGGTCTCCTATGGAAAACGAAAGACCAGTGGCTTATATTATAATTCTTGTTAAGGATAGTAAAAATCTTTGGTATTTACGTGATGTAAGTTTTGCTGCATCAAATATTGTTCTTTGTGCAGAAGGTGAAGGGCTTGCTAGTTGCATACTATGCAAGATAGATAAAGAAAAAATACGAAAAAGCCTTAAAATCCCTGAACAAATTATTATTGATTCAGTGATTGCACTAGGCTATAAAGCAGAACAATCAATTGTTGAAGATATTGTTGATTCGGTCAAGTATTACAAGGATGAAAAAGAGGTTTTACATGTGCCAAAAAGAAAACTTGAAGATATAATTCATATTAACAAGTATTGATTTTTAAAAAAAGAGTTGATAATCATAGATGAACTTTGATATAGTTGAAATAATAGGTTTGATAGCAGGGATAATTACATCAATGGGTTTTTTACCACAACTTTTTAAAGGTTTTAAAACTAAAAAACTTGATGATGTATCTTATTTTATGCCAACTGTTTTATCTTTAGGTATGAGCATTTGGTTTGTGTATGGTTTTTTAACTAATTCAATTGCCATAATGACTGCAAATACTTTTGGTACAATTTGCTGTATAGGTTTGATAGTTATGAAAAAAATTTATTCATAAAAAAATATTATTTATTGTTCTAATGTGGCATGACGGCCACGCATATCTTCCTCTGTTTCCTTCTTATAATCTAGAAGGTCAGCAGTTATTCCATCAAGAAGTATCCAAACACTAGCCTCAAAAAGTGTTCCAAGAGGAGCATATCTTTTACGTTCTGATTCATTACAACTTGATTTAATATAAAGAGTTATATCAGCGAATTTTGCGATATCTGAATCTTTTTTACCTGTAATTGAAACAACAAAAGCACCTAAATTGTGAGCAATTTCAGCAGTCATAACAGCAGGGATAGTTTCTCCAGAGCCAGATACTATAATAACAAGGTCTCCTTTTTGAACAGGAGCAGTTATTGTTTCACCTATTACAAATGTTTGAAAACCTAAATGAACTAGACGAATAGCAAAAGCTTTTGCAACAAGACCAGAACGACCTGCACCATACAAAAAAACACGCTTTGTTTTTAAAAATAATTTTTTGATGGTTTTGATATCTTTTTCAGAAACTTTGCTTAAGATATCTTTAAGTTTTAATTGGATATAATCAATCGACTCTTTGAATACCTGCTCACCCATTTTTTACAATCTCCGAGAGATCCTTGTAATTTGCTTGCTCTTTACCAGTACGTTTCATGATTGCTTTTTCAACTTGCAACCTGATATATACAGCATCATGTTCAAGAAGTGGGGATTCGGAGATAAAAGTAACATCATAATTTTTGTCAAGAATTAGATCAATAAGGGGCATAAGAGGCATATCACCTTTTTTGATTGGAACGTGATAAAACTCGTTACCATTTTCATACATTACACCGGTAACATGAATTAAGTAGTGTTTTAGCCGTAGTGGTTTAAGTTTATAAAATATTTCTTCAAAATCTTCTCGTTTCTTTAGTCCACCATTTGTTCTAGCATGAATATGCCCCAGGCCAATTGCAGGTATTACATCTTTAACATCTGAACATATCTTAATTATTTCATCAAGACTCCCAAAAACTTTTTGTTTACCCATAGTTTCAATTGCAAGTTTAATTTTAATTTTATCTTTTTTTAGGTTTCCCTGAAGTTTTTTAACATTTTTAATTATTCTTTTTAGTGTCTTTTTTTCTCCTTCTTCTCCATAATAACCAGGATGAACTACAACACTTTTTGCACCCATTTTTTGAGCAAGGGTTGCACTATATATTATTTTATCAAAACTGACATCTAATTCTTCATCACTTGCTGCTAAGTTTATATAATAAGGAGCATGAACATGTAGTTCCACATCGTTTTCCTTTGCAAAATCATGTATGAATTGGGCTTCTTCATCCTCCATTATATATAAACCACGGACAAATTGTAGTTCGATTGCATTTAAATCTAAAATATTTTTTGTGTAAACGAGGCCATCTTTGTTTGTTCTACCTTTACAAGATAATGGTATTCCTGCTTGACCTATCCTAATCATAAATTTTTCAACTCCCAATTAAAACAAAGAAGTATGGTATTATAAAAAACTTAGGCGATTTCTTCAAGTCTACTCATTATATTCCAAATAAGGGTTCTACCATGCAGAGGTATATTCGGATCGTTAGCCATTTCATCAAGTCTTGATGATGCGGTTGCGATGCGGACATCAAGTGGATTTTTTTGATTTAAAAGTGTTTCTTTTACTTCCTCAGCACTTCTTCGGATATTACGAGGTATTGAATTATCTTCATGTAGCATGTTTAAACCATCACAAACTTGAACAATTTTTTCATCCGCAGACATTGTAATCACCTTTCTTTGTTTTCAGCAACGTATCTGAAATATAGATTTAAATATTTGGGAAAAATTATTTATCAAGATAATTAGAATTTAAAACTCTTATTATCTCTGATGCTATATTTTTTCCTATTCCATTTACTTCTTGCAGTTCCTCTTCAGTTGCATTTGCAATATCTCTGATACTTCCAAAATGTAAAAGTAATCTTCTAGCAAGAATTGCTGATATATTTGGTAGCCCTTCAACAAGAAATTGTTGCCTTTCATTTAGTGACATTTGTGTTTTTTCACCACGTATTGCAACTGCTTTTTTTTCTTCTTTTTGTTCCCTTTTTGCTATCACGCTTAATAGGTTTGCAGTTTCAAGTTCATCTTTTGTTGTCATTATAGGTATTCCATAATCTACTGAGATAGACGCAAGGCTGCCGTATATTGCATTGTGGTTCATGTTTCTATGTGTGAATAAATTTTCACCTTCGAGTATTAATATTGGCCTCGAATAGCTGTCTCTTAACCTTTGTATTTGCCTGAAAAGTTTTCCATCTATTAATGAACTTAAAAAATCTTCTGTACTTTTTCTCTCCACACCTATTCTTGATGAAAGTATATAATCTCCAACATCTAGTTGTTGTGGTTCTATTATTACTCCTTTTATCGCTAAGTTTCTTACAACGTTTGAACGGTATTCCCGTTGGTCGACTATTATAGTTACATTTTCTTGTTTTTTCTGGTACTCCGTAAGAGTTTTTTGATTTGTTTTATCAATTTTTTCTATGTTTTCAAAAGGGTTTTTTCCTTCTATTTTTTTTCTTAGTGCAAGTCTTATTGTTTCTAGCTCTGATTTCATTCTTTTTTCTTTTCTTTTAGCAGACCAGTAGTATCCTTCATCTGATGTCCCTTTTGTTATCAGTATTATTACTTTTCCTGCAGTCTTTCTTGCAGTTCTTCCTCTTCTTTGTATTGCTCTTATTTCGGAGGGTATTGGTTCATAAAATACTACTAAATCAGTAGATGGAATATCTAATCCTTCTTCTGCAACTGATGTTGCAATTAATACATTATATTCTCCTTTTTTGAATTTGTCTATGATTTCTGCTTGTTGCTTTTGTGTAAGCCCTTTGTCCTCTTTTTTTATCGCTTGTCCAATAAATTTTGCTGGTTTTGCTTGTTTTATATTTTCTAATTCTTTTGATATATATGCTGATGTATCACGGTAGTGAGTGAAAACTATTATTCTTGAATCAGGTTTTTCTTGCAATTGCTGTTTTACTATTTTTGATATTTCTTCCACTTTTGGATGTTCTATTTTTAATGAGTTTAAGAATGCAATTGCTTCTATAACATCGTTGTCTGTAGTAATTATTCTTGAAGATTTTGTACTACTTTTTGATTTTGCCTCGTTAGTCATTCTTTTAAAATAGTTTTTTAAGGCATATACTCCTTGCGTTTGTAATAGTTCAAGTGCATAATGTATCTTCATTGCCTCGCTTTGTATTGTTGCTGCTTGAAATAGTGCTTTGGCAGGAGTAATACTACCTTTTATTTCAGCTTGTATTCTTTTTTGTGCATCAAGAAGGTTTGTTTTATTTACCAGGTTTACAGATGCTGTTTCAATAAAATTCATTTCTTTTAATGTTTTAAGTCTATTTGAGAGAGCTTTTTTAAGTAATTGTATTGTGTATGCAAAATCTTTTGGAAGTTGTATTTCTATCCATTTAATTTGAACATCATGCACATATGGTTTTACATCTGGATCTTGTTTTGTTCTAATTTCTATGTTTTTAATATCTAGGTTTTTACATACTTCGAGTATTTTTGTTAAATCATTTCCTGGTGATGCAGTTATCCCTAATATTAATCTTTCTTTACCTTGTTGTTTATATATTTCTGATATGAATACATATGAATATTCACCTACTGCATGATGTGCTTCATCAAAAATTACTAGACTAAAATTTTCAAGGTTTATTTTTTTTGATAGTAAGTCGTTTTCGATTACCTGAGGTGTTGATACAATTATTTTGCTCTTTTCCCAAAGATACGTTCGTTTTAAGGGAGATATTTCTCCTGTAAAAACTGTTATTTCTTCAGGGTTAATTGTTAAAAATTCTTTTAGAAATTGAGCATGTTGTAAGACAAGTGGTTTTGTAGGTGCAAGAAATAATATTTTTTTGTTATCTTTTGTAAGTTGCTCTGCTATAAGTATTAAGGCAATTATTGTTTTCCCAAGACCTGTAGGAAGTACTACTAAACTATTTTCTTTTAATGCAGATTTTGCAATGTTTATCTGGTATTCTCTTTTTTCAACAGTATCTTTTTTTATATATTCATTTGTTAAAAACACAGAAGGGTAATATATTGTCTTATTTTAAAATATTTTGGAAGTAAAGTAAAAAATAATACTTTTTGTGTGATATT
>JALHTX010000049.1 GCA_022866015.1 Thermoplasmatota archaeon | reverse complement strand
TATCAATTGGTAGGAAGTCTCCACCAAGCATAATTTTCCCTGAGCCATTATATGGTATAAAGGTATCACCTATTGAATCCCCATCGGTATCCGCACCAGGATAGTCACTCCAGTAGTTTCCACCGAGGTATGGGCCACCCATTATATTTCTACCTAGTCGTAATGTTATGTTCCATATATTTGGTGTCAATGAATAATCCTCAGCATTTATATCATTATCAAAATAATTATTATAGATTAAGTTATTAATGCTTCCTTCATCTATTTTTAACCCAATATAGTTATTATTAAAGGTATTATCATATATAGCATGATTTGATGATTGATGTAACCTTACTCCTTCTTGGTTCCTATCAAAAGTATTATCAACAATATCTACTCCACTAACGTTTTCATAGAATTTTAAACCAATTCCACATAAAGTAAAATCGTTATCTTCAAGAACTAGATTATAGACGTCTCCAATGCATCTTTGTCCCTGAGTATTAATATAATCCTGAGTAAAAATTATACCAGCCTCAGCACATGCTAATAGATCGTTTCTTTCAATAGTTACATCATGTGCACCAGCGATAATTATGCCTATTCTATTGTAATGTATAATACTATTTTCAATAATATCAACATCGGTTACTTCAGGGGTCCCTTCAATGGACCAGAGATAGATTCCATTTAAAACCTCCCATGGGTTTTCAAATGTGTTCTGAAGAATCTGTATATCACTTGAGTACATCATACCTAAACTTTGAATAACGTTCTCCTGGATTAAAACAGAGATACTACCATTTAAGAAAACATTGTCAATATCATTGTATTTTAAAACAAGTTGATCGCCGATATTTGTATTATATATCTCATATGGCCAATATTGATAGTAAAATCCATCTCTAATATAACAATATTTAAATTGAATAGGATCATTTAAAGGTTTTATTCCACGACGGGTTAACGGATTAATAGAATAGTTATGAGGATCAATATAAACAGCATAACCCTTAAGAGGATTTTCAATTATACAGTTTTGAACTATAAGACCACTTGTATCGTTATATATACCTGTTTTAAGTCCATGATATCCACCCTGAATAGATAAACCTTCAATTAGAACCTTTTTAACACCTAAATTGTTTGTAATCAAAAATGTAGGTGAGGAATTATCACCCATTATGATTGTTTCGTTGTTATCTTGAAGTCCATGGATTGCTAGTTTTTTATCCAAAACAATATTTTCATAATAATATCCTTCATGAAGGTAAATATTTTGTCCAACTGTTGCATTATCTATTGCTTTCTGAAGTTCACTATAATAGAAGTATTGGTTTTCAATACGTACTGCCCTAAAGACATCTCTTTGTGTAGTACTTTCATATATGTTAGTTTTAATGAAAACTATAGAATTCGTGCCAAGTCTGATACCATTTATCATTTCTTTAAAATGGTTTGAAATAATTGCTATTTCATCTGAATTATTAACATATATACCAGTATCTTGCATCCAGGAAAAATAGTTATTTTTTATTTTAATATTATGTGAATTTTCAACAAAAAACCCTATAGCTCTTCGATAACCTAGATTAAAACCACCTACAAAACCATTCTCACATCTATCTAATTTTAAAGCATAGGTATCATATCCTGCAGTTTCATCCGCACTTAATACAAAACGAGTTGTATCATTTATATTCAAGGTTATACGGCCTGTTTGTGAATCATATTCATTTCCTC
>JALHTX010000048.1 GCA_022866015.1 Thermoplasmatota archaeon | reverse complement strand
AGGAACGAGGCGAATAATTCAGATCTTTTCGCGAGATTTTTATATCAAAAAAAAATCTAAAAGGTCTATCAGTGTCCCTCCCGGTCAGGACTATTTCTGATTTCGAATTTAAGGAATTAACAATCCGTTTAGCCAGATCTTTAACACTTATTTCTTCTCCGCCGCCAATATTATATGTTCCTGTTTTATTCTTTTCCCACGCTAGACGAGTAGCTTGAACAGCATCTTTTATGTATACATAATCGCTCGTTTGTGTACCATCACCATATATTGTAATTGGTCTATTGCTTAATGCTTGGTTGATGAATCTAGGTATCGCATTATGTTTTGATTGCCCCCATCCATAAACTCCGGAAAAGCGTATTATCATCATATTAATTAATTTAGAATATAAATTACAATAAAACTCACTTGCTAGCTTACTTACACCATAAATGGTAGATGATCGCACTGGATGTTTCTCATCTACAGGTAAGTAATCCGGTGGATCAGAATACACACTCATAGTGGATCCGTACATAAAATAGTCGATATCATTTAGATATGCTGCATTTAATAGATTCAGTGTCCCTCTCAAATTAATATCAAAACACAAAAAGGGATTTTTAAGATCGTCGGCCTGAGGGAGCTGCGCCGCTAAATGAAAAATTACTTTTATATGATTATCTATTATTATTTCAGAGAGCATTCTTTCATCTCGAATATCTCCTTTTTTAAGATGAAACTCTTTTTGGTTCAACAATGATTTTATTTTGTGAGTTCGACCTGATCTAGATAGCCCAAATACAGTATGTCCTCTGTGGATTAATTCTTTGCACAAATGAGAACCAATAAACCCAGTCGCACCTGTAACAAGTATATTCATTTTCGTCTCTTATGATTATTAATTAATTGTTCATAAATATTTTCTACCTTTTTCATCTCTTTGTCATATTCGAATTTCTCTTCAACTAGTTTTCTGCCTTTTTCTCCAAACTTTCTCCTAACATCTTCATGTTCGATCAAATAAATAATTTTCTCAGATAATGTTTTCGGATCCTTTAGCGGTACAACAAATCCATTTTTCCCATTTTCTACCCACTTTGTATTTACATCTAGATTGGTGACTACCACCGGCAATTCGCAAGCCATTGCCTCCTTAGTAGCAACTGCAAGCCCACCATCTGATAGCGAAGTACAAACATAAATATCTGCAGATACTAGATATCTGGGGAATTCATCGCTTGGAATAAAGCCTATAAATTTAACACTACCAGAAACACCTAGAGATTTAGCTAATTGCATCAACTTTGCTTTTTGGGAACCCTCCCCCGCAATTATAAATTTTGCCTCTGGTACCTTTTTTAGCACTATTGGTACGGACCTTATCAAAGAGTCGATGTCATATATCGGCTCAAGATTTTTTGAACTTATTATTGTAGGTGCGTTAAGCACCCCTAAATTTTTCCTAGTCTTTTCGCTATGTTGTTTCGGGTTAAATTTTTCGGTATCTGTACCAAAATAAATAATATTTATCTTTCTATCATCTGCGCCAAGCTTTTCCATACTTTCTTTTAAATGACAAGCATCACAGGTTATTGCATCAGCTTTTTTCAACGTATGTGTCACAGCGATTTTCTTTAGTGTCAAAGAAGGGTCGACCAATATGTCACTTCCAAATGCAGTTAAAATAAATGGATGAAAACCTGAAAAGGCACCAAACACCCCTGGACCAAAGATATAATGAGCATGAAGTATATCCGGTTTTATTTTTTTGACTAATTTTCTCGTTTGGAATATTTTGCTAATAAAATTAAAGAGACTTCCCTCCTTGTTGTTTCCTATGGGATATATTTTCGCCCCCTTGATGTCATTATGAGTTGGTGTTATCACATGCACGTCGTGACCTCTGTTAACAAACCACTGTATCCATCGTGGCTCATGAACGCTTTCAGCTCTGGTACTTGCGATAAAACAAATTTTCATTTTATCACTGAAATCACCTTCTATATTTAAAAATAACTAATTATCTGTTAACTCTTTATTATAACTCTAAAATCCCTTTTATTTTTTATATTATAAAGTATAAAATTTTTAGAATACTAAAGCAAAATCCATATACAATAACAAGTCTATTAAGTTTACAGGAAAAAATGGGTACAATCTTATCTATTTGCTTTTTTTTTAATGTCCTTTTCAGCAAATTTCATAAACCTGGCCTTTTACAAAAGGATCTCCAGTAATTTTCCCATTTTTATCAGGATAACATGAAGTTAAACCAATAATCTTTTATTTCTTAAAACCGCTAATTTCATAAAATTTTCCTTATTACTTTTCAATATGCCTATATGATTGATTTCTCTGAAGAAACAACATCCTTTCCACCAACATCATCCATACCATAATCGATAATAACAATCATCTATGTCTGCGGATTAACTTTTTTATATACCTCTCTTATAATTCTATAAATCGGATGTGTTTCGTATGATGGATAATCATAGTAGCTTTTATTTGGTAATCTCATAAATGTATCAAATTCTTTTTTAGTAATACCAAATTTATTACAAACAAGTCCTATCATCTCATGCAGTTCCGATTCTGTAAAAAGCGGTTTTTTTAATGTATCTAATGCTTCATTGCGTGTTATTTGACCTGAGCAGATGAGATCTGATAAATGCATCTTCCTCTTATCATAATTAAATTTTGTCGGTAAGATGTATGCTTGAACAAAAAACGTATAGATTGACTCGGCATGTTTTGTAATATAATTTTGCCAACCAAATTCTTTCTCAAGAAAAGAAATGATTTTTTTCTTATCGTATTCTGGTACATAATTAAGAATTCTTATAATTTTTTTCCTTCTAAAAAGTTGTTGTGATGCAAGATTGTACATACTTAAATGAGGAAAACTGGTAAGCTTCCTGGTACCAAATTTCTTTTGCATTATTTTTATGTACCGCCAATCATAATGCCCATGAGACCATGTAGGTACTGATATATTTTCTGTTATAATATTTGCCCCACTGATTATATATTTCAGTTTGTATTCTGATGCTACATTATATAAGGTAGCGTAAAGTGCATGGTCTGTTGGTATTTCGAGATCTGGTGTTGACGATTTTAAAAAAGAAAGTTGTAATTCTTTAAATTCATCCCAATCAACATGCATGGTGTGTAGTTTTACATCTAATTTTTTTATAATTTTTTCTATGTTTTTTACTGAGAGTTCCGTGTCCCATTCATTATCCAAATGAAATGCAAGAGGGCGCAATCCAAGTTGTTTCTTTACTAGATATAAAACATAACTGCTATCTACACCCCCGCTCACCCCTACGACGCAATCATAATCATTTTTCTTTCCTGATTCCTTGACGTCTGCAACTATCTTCTGCAATTCTTTTTCCTTTTCAGCTTTACTAAGATTAAGTGGATAAGAATTTAATTTCTTAAAGGCATTAGTACAATGATTACAGAACCCATTTTCATCAAAAACTATCTCCGTATCTGTTGTATCCATCACACAACGTTTACATATTTGATGCTCTCTTGACATATTTTTCACCCTTCAACATATTATTACTTCAATATTTCAATTTTTAGTGTAAATGGATCGAAAACAACATCGGCTTTATCAGGTGTCAAAAAAGATAATTTCATCTGTTCAATTTCTTCCTTACTGTATAGTTCATCATAAACATATACGTCCATTCCAAGTTTCTCTAAATACTTTGCAAGGGCAATACTCCTGCTTTTATAGATGCTTTTTACACCTTTCCTAAAACTGACTCCAGTTATACAAATTCGTACCTTTTTTAATGGTTTGTTAATTTTCTTGCAATGTTGGATTATATGTTGAGAAAAGAACTTAATCATATCTTCATTTACAGTATGCGATGCTTTCAAGACAACAGTATAGTCTTCCTTTTGCTGTTTCTTCATTTGCTTTATTAAAAACCATGGGTATACTGGGATACAATGGCCACCGACGCCTGTTGATGGCAGATGTATATGACAAAATTCATGATTTGCAGCTTTTTGTGATTCATAGAAATCAATGTCAAGTTCGAGAGCTATTTTAAATAATTCATTTGCAAGTGCTATATTTGTAAAACGATAACAACCTTCAATAACTTTGACAAATTCAGCAACCCTTGAAGATGAAACTAACGATAGCGACCCGATAAAATATCTATATACATCATATGCTTTCTGCCCACTGGCTGCATCAACTCCACCAATAATTTTTGGGAATTCTTTCAATCGTGAGATACTATATCCGGTCATAATGCGTTCTGGTGAATGTGCGAGATAAAAATCACCAACTACCAAACCACTTTCTTTCTCTAACCAGTCTTTCACAATTTTTTCTGTTGTACCCGGTGGCACCGTTGTTTCCAAGACGACACAATCTCCTTTCTTTAAAAGCTTTCCTACGTTTCTAAATGCATTTTCCAAAAGAGAAAAATCAGCATTATTCTGTTCATCGATAAACAGGGGAACAATCACAACAAAGAACGTACAATCTTTAGCATCAGCATAAATTGATGTAGCTATAAGTGTCTTTCCACCATATTTTTTTATAAGTTTTTCTAAACCCGCTTCCTCAGGGATTGGATTAACTCCATCATTTATTTGTTTACAGCGTTTTTTATCAACATCAATACCAACAACATCAAGTCCTGCCTCTGCGATTACAGCCGCAAGCGGCAACCCTGCTTTTCCCAAACCAACAACAGCTACCTTCATAATCTTAAACTCTCTACAACTCTAATTTACTTCCATTTACAAAACGGACTATCTTTTCAAGATCCTGTGCACTGAGCGCAGGATGAACTGGAAGTGATACCACTTCATTGGCTAATAACTCAGATATCTTCAAATCCTTATGTGCATATTTCTTAAGGTGTTTATAGGTATGCAATGGTTGTGGATAGTATATCCCGAAACCTATCTCATTTTTCTTTAAATTCTGTATGAGAGCATCACGATTCTTACTTTTTATAGTGTATTGATGGTATGCATGTTGTGCATTGGGAATGACATATGGAATTTCTACATTATTCAAATGAACATCGAAATAATGTGCATTTTTTCGTCGCATCTCAATATTCTTCGGTAATTTTTTTAACTGTTCAAGGCCTATCGCTGCTCCTATATCAGTCATACGATAGTTATATCCTAACCGTCCATGTTCATATCCCCATTTTGTTTTTTCACGACCATGATTCCTTATAGAAATCATAAGTTCAGCAAACTCATCGTTATTTGTTGTGACCATCCCACCTTCACCGGTAGT
>JALHTX010000047.1 GCA_022866015.1 Thermoplasmatota archaeon | reverse complement strand
GAATCGAATTTCTCTCAATATATGTTGTATCCGCATTATCTCCCTTTGTCCATTTGAGATCAATACTGGTTCTGCTCGTAACAGTCGTACTAAAATCAGTCGGAACATTAGGTTTGTTAGGAGGTATATATTGAATTAAAAAAATACCTACACATAATGAAACGATAATCAGAAATAATATTGCTATAATAATTTTTTTTCGCATAATTCTTCATTTTCCCCTGTTACAACAGATTAAGAGTTAATATCTAATTATTTATTTAAATGTTTTCATATTAAAATATATATTCGGTCATAAAAAAATAATGTTTTTATCCCGTTAAACAACAGAGATAATAAGTGTTACGAGCCTGAGGCGAGATGATATTATTGAAGCAAAAAATCCGACCATATATTGATCTTTTTGAAAAAAATGCTATAACTTAGACCTGGCCGATTCATTGCTAATATAAGATAAGGTGGGTTATAAAACTAATTTTATACATGTATGATTAGTATGATTTGAATGAATAAATATAAATATCAAATATATCATTCCCTGCGTTCTGAGGTAAAATAATGCAAAAACCAATATTTTATGGAAGCACAACTGTCGGTGAACGAGGACAGATAGTACTACCAGTAAAATTACGTAATGATCTAAAAATTAGTAAGGGTGACAAGCTTTTAGTTATCGTAGATCTTCATGCATCTCGTATTGAATTAGTCAATCCAACTACTATGAATAAATTTCTTGATATGATGAGTAAAAATATTAACCAAATGAAAACTAAAATAAAACAAAAGTGATTGTTATGAAAGATTCTACTAATGAAAAAAACCAAATTACAAAACAATTTAAATGTCCTAATTGCAGCAGCATTGTAACTTACACTGGGCTACTTGGGGAACGACTTCCTATCACTTGCTCTGCCTGCGGCACAAAGGGAATAATAAATATTCCGGGGATTGCTGTAAAAAATAATGATTCTGCCATTGAGATTTCTCATCTCAAGAAAGTTTTTGGTGATCTTGCAGCTGTTGATGATATATCACTTTCAGTGAAGAAAGGAGAAATATTTGGTTTGCTAGGACCGAATGGTGCTGGCAAATCTACTATAATTAGGATGCTGTGCACTCTTAGCAGACCTACTGGTGGTTCTGCAACAGTCGCCGGTTATGATATTGTAAAACATGATAACAAAGTAAGGGAACATATCGGTCTTGTATCCGAGAAAATGATAATGTATGATGAACTAACTGCAAGAGAAAACCTCAAACTTTTCGGAAAGCTGTATAATATTCCAAATGACAGTCTTAATAAAAGAATAGATGAACTCCTGGGTTTTGTACGTATGGAAAAATGGGCAGACCATAAGATAAAAGATTTCTCGACGGGGATGAAACAGAGGATCAACGTTATACGCGCACTTGTAAACCAACCTGAAATTCTGTTTCTTGATGAACCCACCCTTGGTTTAGACCCCCAATCTACTGTAGAGATACGAGAGCTAATTAGGAGAATTAATACTGAAAATGGAACCACCATTATTCTTACAACACATATAATGGTTGAAGCAGATATACTATGTAAAAGGATAGGAATTATTGATCATGGAAAAATCGTTTCTCTGGATACACCTGCAAATCTAAAAACTTGTCTCTGGAACTGAAAGATCTGCATTTGAAATAGAAATATCGAATCTTGTACCTCATATGCTATCATCGTTACAATCTCTATCTTCTGTTAAATCACTTGTTCAGGAAGATCCAACGCACTTGAGCGTTCGCGCGAATGGTAACGATTCATTTGATAGTATTGTTGATAATTTAAGAAAAAATGGTGCAAAAATATTGATGGTAAAAAATCTTGAGCCCTCATTAGAAGATGTATTCTTGCACCTGACTGGGCGTGAGGCGCGAGAGAAAGTATCAGAAAATGGTAACCAGAAACGTGGATTTGGTCCGCATGGACGATTTGGACGTAAATCTGCGAGGGTGAGGTAGGTGAAATTATGAGTGCAAGAAATATACTACGTCATAGTTTATGGATTTGTTGGAAAGATTTACTCGAGTTTAGCAGGAGCAAATTACGACTAATAATGTTGATTTTAATGCCACTTTTAATGATGACTATGATTGGTTTCATTTTTCCATCTGGAGATGCTACGATTAGCAATCAACCAATTGCACTTGCAAACATGGATACAGGTTCAATGGGCAATAGCTTTATGATGCAACTTGAAACGGTAAACAACAAAACAGGTATGATGAATCTTAGTAACGTAAAAGATTTTGATGATATAAAAAGCAAGATACAAAATAGTGAGGCTAGTGGTGGTATCATCATACCAGAAAATTTTTCATCTAATATTCTTGCAGGCGAGCAAGGTTATATAGCAATTGTCATCGACCAGTCTAATCCTCAGATGTCTGTCATGATTCAAGCAGTGCTGTCCAAAACAATTGAAGCAATGGGTGAGCAGATGGCTATACATAATCTCAATAGTAAATACAATGTGTCCATCATTCAAGCGATTAGCATGGTGAAACCATATAATGTTCAAATTAGATCTGTACCAGAAGGGAAGTCGAACTACTTCCAGTTTGTTGCGCCTGGTATCATAGCTATGGTTGTCATGATGGCTTTAATGACTGGACTACCTCATGCGATTTCTTACGAAAAAGACATGGGAACCTTAGATGGAATGCTTGTTGCCCCAATAAACCGACTATCAATTATACTTGGGAAGGTAATGGCCCAGACGATTCGAGGCATGCTTCAAGGATTTATCATACTTCTTCTTGCTGTGCTTCTCTTTGGTGTTGTAATCCAAGGAAGTATCCT
>JALHTX010000046.1 GCA_022866015.1 Thermoplasmatota archaeon | reverse complement strand
AGATTATGGAATAAAATATGTTCTTTTAGCTGGAAATGGAAAACATATACCTCCTAGATATGTATATTCAAATACATTAGTAAGTGTTTATCCAATTATCAGTGATCTGTATTATGCTGATATATTTGATGCTGAAAAAAATTTTAGTTCTTGGGATTCAAATATGAACAATAAGTTTGGTGAAATTAAATATGATTTTTTTAAGGCTGAAGACAAATTAATTGATAGTGTTGATTTATATCCAGATGTTTATCTAGGTAGACTTCTTTGTAATAATTCATCTGAACTTGATATCGTGGTTAATAAAATAATCAATTATGAGGATAACACATTTGGTACGTCTTGGTTTAAAAATATAATGTTATGCGGTGGGGATGAACATGCTCTTTGGAAAGAAATATTAATGAGTTTATTGGAGAGTCCTAGATCTTCTGTATGGGAAGGTGAATTTATCGGGAATAAAATAGCAGAAACTATGAGTGATTTTAATACGATAAAATTATATGCTAGTGAAAATCTACCAATATTAAATAAATCTAATGATGATGCAGAACCATTAACACTGGAAAATATAAGAGATACGATAAATAATGGTGTAGGTTTTGTTCTTATTACTGCGCATGGCAGTCCAACAATTTGGGGTACTTATACTCCAATAATAAAATCTAATGCCCCATCCCGCCATGGCTATTCTATATCTGATATTGAGGATTTAAAAAATAATGATATGTTACCAATTATTGTTTTAAATGCATGCTCTTGTGGTGATTTCAGTGAAAATAGGGGAGTTGATTCCCCGATTATATGGGAATTTGTAAAAAAGAAGGATGGCGGAGCAATTGGAGGGATAGCTGGTACAAGCCTTGTATCTTTAGAACCTGGATCGGTATGTATGTCAAATTTTAATGGATATTTAATTGATCATGCATTTACAGCTTATTCAGAGGGAAAAGAAAAACTTGGAGATATGTTTTCTCAAGCTATTATTGATTATATTAATAATCATGATATGTCTGAAAAAATAGATGATACGGATTATAAATCTTTACATATATGGACACTTTTTGGAGATCCAAGTTTACAAATAGGAGGATACTCTTAAATTTTAAATAATACTTCTTTTTTGTGAAATGAAATCTAAATAAAACTTATTATTTTCGTCATTATGTGACAATTATTAGCATAGTTTTTAAATACCTCTATTTGGATTTGTATCTGTAAGAGGTGGAGGTAAAATAGGATGAAAAATAAAATATTAGGTATTTTAATATTTATGCTGTTGATAGCAGTAACAGTTACAGCAAATGAAAACAATGCTAATAGTCCTCCAGTAGCTGATCCTGGTGGTCCATATTATGGTGTTGAAGGCGAAGAAATGATTTTTGATGGTTCAGGTTCATATGATCCTGATGGAGATATATGTACATATCGTTGGTACATTGGTCCAGATGAAACTCCAGATACTGATTGGAGCCTGGATCCAATTTTATATTATACATTTGGTGATGATTTCGATGATTATGTTTGGGTTGAGGTTTCTGATGGAACTTTAACTGATGCTGCTAAAACACCAACTTTTATTGAAAATGCTATACCTGATGTTGATGCTGGACCAGATCTATCCGGTGATGAAGGTGAAGTGGTAAATTTCAATTTCAATTTTGTTGACCCAGGATTTAATGATATACATTTAATATACTTTGCTTCAATAATTGGAACCGGTCCAGGTGGTATGACCCCGCCAACAGGAAATGTATCCAGTTGGTATTGGCAAGATCACTTATATGCGATTATAAATTATCGAATACGTTCAGGCGATATGTATGTAAATGATGCACATTTTTATACCCCTAATGCCTATAAATTGGAGTTCACTGATAAACCATTAGGCTGGGAATCTACATCGGGAAATGATCAAGGCGGAAAATGGATTAATTTTTCTGGAGACTTGATGAAGCCTGACTCTAATAAATGGATGCAAATGAAAATAACACCTGATAATCAAATGCAATTCAATACTACTGTTATAATAACCCTCAATGGTAAAGAAATTGCTCGTGATATAATGAAAATTCAGCCACCAGCAAAATCATCATTTAATCTTATTCAGAGTAATACACAATTTACCTTTAATTATCGTGATAGCGGTACTTATATTGCTTCGTTTTATGTAATCGATGATGATGGAGGCAATAGTAGTGATACATGCACAGTTACTGTTTCAAACAAAGCACCTACAATTCAACCTTTTGGTCCATTCAAAGGCGAACCTGGTGATACTTTTGAAATATCTGCAACTGCTATTGATCAAGGTAGTGATGATTTAATTTTTACTTGGGATTTCGGCGATGGAAGCTCTACAATTACTAATGTATATTATAATGATGGTGTGGGCCCTGATAATTCAAGTGTATTGGGTGGAATATCTCCATTTACTATTACTGATACCATTGAGCATACCTATACAGGTAAAGATGTTTTTACTATTACATTAACAGTTGAAGATGATGAAGGTGCACAAAGCCTATACACAACTACTGCCAGTACACCAAAAATTAAAACAGTAAATACCCTTTGGTTTTTATATAAAGTGATTGTTGAGCGTTTTCCTTTTTTTGAAAAAATACTAAACCAATATTATAACTAAAACTCTTTTTTCTTTTTTAACAATTTGTTGTTTTTATCTTATTTATTTTTAATTTTGTTGCATATATATTTCACAAGATTTAAATTAAGTTAATCTATTCAATTTTAAGAGATAGGAATTAATTTTTAATAAGGGGAGGTAAAAAAAGTATGTATAAGAAAATAATTGGAATTTTGGTATGTATGCTGTTTGTTGAAACGAGTGTCCTGCCTTTAGTTGAAATTGTAACATCGACTAAAAATACCGATATATATGAAAATATTTCAGATTTGCAAAATAAAAATAGTGATGCTCTTATTGGTTTTAACATGAATATAGATTGGGATAGTCCAAATATTGAGATAACACAATTTAATGTACCTGATACTTGGTTTACTAGTATGAATCCTTTTGATATCAACGTCTTTTGT
>JALHTX010000045.1 GCA_022866015.1 Thermoplasmatota archaeon | reverse complement strand
TATTTTTGTGCTACGGCAGGGTTTGGTAAATGGTCTACGACCATATCAAGTATTACTTCATGTATTGGTGATTTATTTGCTAGTTCTTTTTGGGTTTCAGTGTTACAGTAATCATAAATATTTTTAAAAGTAAGACCACTTTTTTTCATATATGGTACACTTGTTGCCCAGTTATGAAAAGCAGAGCCGAATGCAACAGTTCCATCTTCTACTTTTACATTCCATTTGCCTTTGAATTCATCTGGAACTGTTTTGTTGAGTAGCTCATTGAATCTTGTAATGATTTTTATGAAACGTTGTTGCATTTCTTCCGGGGTTACTCGAAGTTCATTTATGAGACGATCAACTTTATTTATGAAAAGAACAGGTTTGACTTTTTCACGTAATGCTTGACGTAAAACTGTTTCTGTTTGTGGCATTGCTCCTTCTACTGCGCAGACTAAGACTATACAACCATCTACTGCACGCATCGCACGTGTTACGTCTCCTCCAAAGTCAACGTGTCCTGGTGTATCTATTAGGTTTATTAGGTATTGTTTTCCTCTAAACTCGTGAACCATACTTGCTGATGCAGCATTGATTGTAATGCCTCGTGCTTGTTCTTGTTCATCATAATCAAGGACTGGTTGTTTACCTGCAAGCTCTTCACTCATCATACCGCAGCCTGCGAGTAGGTTGTCTGAAAAAGTAGTTTTGCCATGATCAATATGAGCAGCAATATCAATATTTCGAATTTGACTTAGTTTATTCATTAAATTTGTTGCTTTACTAATATTATCTTCTTTCTTACCCATACTTTTTACCTCTAATCGTAATAATCTTTAAATTATAAACCAACTTTTTTATCTTGCTGATTTTGCAATTCTTTCAGCATCGTTTTTCTTGGCGACTGCAAAGGATGATACATCGTTTTTTGAAGCTTTTATTATTTCATCTGCAAGACAGTTTTCTACGCTTTTTTTGTTTTTATATGTTGCATTTAATGTTCCTAGTGTAATGTTTCTAATTGCTACATCAAGTCTTCTTTGAGGTGATACATCTACTGCTTTTGGAACATTTATTCCACCAAATCTTAGACGTGTTGTTTCTTCTTTCGGAGCTGAGTTTTGAAGTGCATCTATGAATACTTGCATTGGGTTTTTCTTTGTTTTTTTATCAATTATTTCAAAAGCTTCATATACGACTTTGTAGGCTTTTGTTTTTTTACCATTGTAGTTTTCTGTTCTCATAATGTTATTTATTAGTCTTTCAACTATTGGCATTTTTGATTTTGCAAAAAGTTTGTTGTTGTAGGCTCCGCCCTTGTAGATGTTTTCTGTTTCTAGGTTTATGTATCGTGCAAGTCCTTGGTCTTCTATTTTTACTTCGTTCATGTTGTATTTAGATAGCATTGGAAAGAAATTATTTGTTTTTTGGTTATCTATTTTTTTTGTCATATTTATCGTCTCATTGCCTTTTCGACTTTGCCTTTAATCATTTCATTTAAAGATATATCATTTACTTTTATTACTTTGAAACGAACACCAGGTATATCACCATATGAACGTCCCATACGTCCACCTATCCCTTCTACTATTACTTCGTCGTGTTCATCAATAAAACTAATAGCATTGTTTCCAGGTGCAAAAGCAGTTATTTGTCTACCATTTTTTATTAGTTGTATCTTAACGCATTTACGAATCGCAGAGTTAGGTTGTTTTGCTTCTATTCCTACTTTTTCTATAACAATTCCTCTGGCTTGCGCTGTACCTTCAAGTGGATCTGCTTTTTCTTTGAGTCGCAGTACACGTTTTTTGTAGTAACGGTCATTCCAGAGTTGTTGTTTTCTGGATTTTTTTAGCTTTCTTGCTGCATTTATTCCTTTGCCCAAGTTGTTCACCTCTTATGAATAGGGTAACGCAGTATGCACTTTTAATATTTAAATCTTTTAGGTAAAAATAATTAATTTTTTTAACTTAGTTTTTTGACTAAAAAATAATTGTAATTTTTTTTGATAATTCATCATTATCAATACGTTTTTTAATTTCTTTTATTTATATTTCCTGTAACCATTTTCATCTACATATAACTCGTTTTTTTGAAGAATTTCATAGTTTGTAATTTCTAAGAATGCTTCCGCTTCTATTATTATATCATTACTATAGCTGGTGAAACTTGGGCCAGACATTGATATATTAAGGGATTCATTGCTTCCATCTCCTGTAAATAGTCTTAGATGATCAGCACTTTCTACTCCAAAATTTTGATATATCTCTGTTTGAATTTTATCAGAACCTTTTGCAGTACCTGCGCATTCAACTGGTATCCAACCGTTTATACCAAGAGTTGGACCTACAAAAACTTCTACCCACGCATGAGGTGTTGCAGATATTTCTTCGAAATCATAATCTATTAGTATTCCGCGTATGAAACGTGCAGGTATTTCTAAAGCACTGCAAATTGATATATAAAGAACTGATAAGTCATCGCAGTCCCCTGTTTTATCCTGGCATGTTTTAGATGCTGTCTGAACAGTATAGTCATCAGGATGCGTTTTATAGCTTGTATTATTTTTAAGCCATATAAAAAGGTTTTTTGCAACAATAAGAGAATTGTTTATACCTGTTTCTAATAAAACGTTCTCAGCTATATTTTTAATATCTGGATTATCTGGGTCTACATAGACTATATTATTATCTATTTGTGGTTTGCAATACTGCTCGATTAGTTCAGTGTGATCTGTTTTAATTTCATCAATTGTTAGTGCATTTTCACCGTTTAATTCTTTAACAATAAAACTTTGTGCTACAACATCGGTTTCAACGCCAAGAATATATTTATTATTATCTTTGTCAGATATATCCCATCTTATCATTTGATTGTTTACAACCTTTTTTATTTCATGACTATATGTATTATTTATAATTTTATAGGAAATAGTTCCAGGTGATAAAACTTCAGGTATATCAGAGTCGTATTTTATTTCATAATTTCCAGTTCCTGTAGAGTTTATAAAATAACCATATCTTATTTTATAATTAATTTTTGTTGGATGAGATTCATATGTGATACTATCATCATTAAGACAACCACTTAAAACTAAAAAAGAAAGAATAAAAATACATATCAACAAGTTCTTTTTTTTATTCATCTTTATCTTTTAAATAAACCTTTTTTCTGAGTATGTAAAGACATTCTATATTTGCATCCTTGTCCCATTGGGCATTTTATACATTTTGGATTTTCAGATGTACAAAAGTCGTCAGCAAGCTTTGAAAGAGAATCAAGATACTTGTATACGTTTTCATTCATTTTCTCTGCTTCTTTAGTAAGTGCTTTAATTGCTTTATCAGGATCTTCTGTATCAACCCAGCCTAGTCTTTTTGCTACACGTCCAACGTTTTGTGCTTTTTCTGTTACAGTAGGTGTTTTTTCAACAGCAGGTTTTGGTGCTGTATGTGTCATCGGTTCTGTTTTTGCTATTTTTACCATTGGAATATCTGGTTCTGTTGGTTCAGAATTATCATCGTCACCTTTATTTGAGATTTCAACTGATTTACCGCCATGATTGGTTTCACGTGTACGAATCTCAACCATAAGTGGCATCTGAAGGCCTGCACCAGATATAAGGCCGACACCAATAGGTAGGCGTTGTATCTCGTCATATGTTTGGCTTGTAAGTCCTTCGACTGATGAAATAATCGCTTTTAAGTCATTAGGGTTTGTAACCTTTAAAATAATATTTGTGTTACATTGAGATATAATATTTTTATCTACTTTTGCAGGACGCTGAGAAACAATACATAGACCCATTCCAAATTTACGACCCTCTGAAGCAATAGTTCTTAAGATATTTGAAGAAACTTTTTTTCCCAAACCTTGTTCTGGACAATAATTATGTGCTTCTTCGACAATTAGAAGGAATGGTTGGATTTTACCTGATTTTCTGTCCTCAAAAAGTTCTTTTGTAATACGTGCAACTACTACATCCTGTACATCAGGTGCAATACCTTTCATGTTTATAAGTGCACATTTACCTTTTTTAACAAGTTCACTAGTAGATGTTCCATTATCAGAAAAAATACCGCTGTCATCAAGTGATGTAAGTGATGCTATAACATTCCATCTAGCATTGCTTTTACTGCGACTCACTGCATCAACTATATCCCGCAAGCTATAAACTGATTTGTATTCTTTTACTTCTTTGATTGCTTGATATAAAACACCTACTTGTGGTCCAGATAATTTTGCAGATAGTAAATCTATAATTTCAATGGCTTTTAAATTTATACCATTTAAGGTTAGATGTTTTATATTTCCTCTGCCGCCAACAGGTGAATACTCAGTTATTTGGTCTTTATAATCATGTTTTTTAACTTTAAAACGTTCCATGTTTTTCTGGTCTTTTCGGCTTTTATTAGGTTCAGTTAAAGAATGATACTCTCCGTGTGTATCAATAATTACAAGTGGTACATCATGTTTTAGAAGCTCTTCAACTAAAACACCACACGCATAACTTTTACCACCACCAGTTTTTGCAAGAATACATATATGTTTCTGAACTAAAGCATCAATATTTAGAAAAACTTGGAGGTCATGACCTTTCAGAAGACCAATATATGCACCGTTTTCTTTACTTGCACTAAGACCTAAAACACTACGAATTAAATCCTCATTTGCAAGCATAACTGCAGCACCTGAACTAAATGGTGTAAGAGGACTTTGAAGAATACCTTCCTGATCACGATAACCAATAACATCTGCAATTGCAGAAGTACTAGTTTTAATAGTGTTATTTATCCCGCCAGACTGCATCATCGTAGTTGCATCTTCAAATTTTAAATCACTTATCTCTTTTAGATCCATTATCTGCGCAAGCATGTTACCTTCATTATGAGGCGCAAGAATATAATCAAACTTACGCAAAGTGTGTCCATTTACTACAAAATTAAAATTAGTACTACCTACATCTCCATAGATATAACCGACGATATCTTTTTTTCCTTGTTCTTGCATCGTATCATCCCCAAATAAGTTCTTGATATATACATGCCGGGTTTATTATATTTTTTGTAATTTTTCTTCGAGATATGCAGGTAACTGTGCAAGTACTCTAAGAGCTTCGATTTCCATGAAATGAAGACGTCCTGGAACAACGATACTATGAAATGGTTTACCGAAATCCTCTTCTATAAGTTCTTTAATAGTTCCTGCTTTAACAACCGGTTTATCTGACCCGGCACGAGCAACAACACAAATTACACTTTCTTTATCAAATATCTTGCTTTTAACTTTTTCTTCCATATCAAAGATAAGTTTTAATCCTTCATTTGCAGTCATATAAAGTTTTTTGTCTTCTTGAATATCTAGTAGAACTAAAGTATGTAAACCCCTTTTTTTATTTTCTTTTATTACATCATAAGGGCTTGTTGGAAAATAGTTTTCTTGGGGATACGCAAGTGTTGTAGTGCGGCCAAATTTGTAATTCTGTAAACCCAAAAGACCAGAAACTGCTGTTACAATGCTACTTGCATGTATAACTTTGGTTTTAATTCCTTTTTTTATTGCTCTAATGCGTAAGTCAATATGTGTTGTCGCAGTCATACTGTCTCCTGCAGTTAAAAAAACAGTATCTTCTTTTTCTGCTGAATTAATTATTACGTCACTTTTTTCTGTTTCTTCTCGGTTTAAAACAATTATTTTTTTACCAAACAATTTTTCTAGTTTTTCAATACTTGTTCCAACTAGTTTTGCTGTGTAGAATTCTGCAAAAACTTTATCTGATTTTTTTATTTCTTCAAGTCCTTTTATTGAGATATCTTTTTCATCATATAATCCAAGTCCAACAAAAGATAAGGTTCCTTTTTTCATAAAAAATCAGTATCTATAAACAAAAACAATTCAAAAAATCTTTGTTTAAGTAATATAAGCTACTAAAATCAAAAGAGTATAAGGTTTTTAGTTGATAAATCAAACAATTGTTAAATACTTTAAAACTATTTTACTGTTTTACTATGGCTGAAGAAAAAAACAATTTTAAAAAAGAGATAATACCTGCTTTTCTAATGGGTTTTTTATTTATAATTGTTTATAGTCTTGTATTGTTTTTAACAGAGCCTTTTATAACTGAAGGTGGGATAAAACAAGCTTTTGAGGATATAAACGACCCTGTAAACATATTAATGATAATTGTAATAATGCTTGTAGTAACTGTTACAATTCTTCTTATCGCTAAATACTGGAAAGATAAAATTATACAGATTATCATTCTTTTTGCAGTGGGTTATACTTCTTTTTATGCTTTCTTTTTACCTGTATTAAACATACTTTTTCCAGCTTATCAAGATATAGTTTTGATTTCTTCATTAATTCTTGCAGTATTACTTGTAATTGCATTATATAAATATCCTGAATGGTATGTTATAGATATATCAGGAATAATAATAGGTGTAGGTGCAATAATTATTTTTGGGATATCACTTGGGATTCTACTTGTTTTAATATTATTAATTGCTCTTGCAGTATATGATGCAATTTCTGTCTATAAAACTAAACATATGATAGATTTAGCAGACACTGTTATGGATTTAAAACTACCAGTTTTGCTAGTGATTCCTAAAAAACGTGGTTATTCGCTTTTAAAAGAAACAAAAAGATTAAAAGAAAAACTCAAAGAGGGCGAGGAAAGAGAAGCTTTCTTTATGGGTCTAGGTGATATTGTAATACCAGGAATTCTTGTTGCAGCTGTTTATCGTCAGATAAATGCGCCAGAAGGATTTTTAATATCTATTGGTACAATTATCGGCATACTGATAGGTTTTACAATTCTTATGACATTTGTCCTGAAAGGAAAACCACAAGCAGGGCTTCCATGTCTTTGTGGTGGAGCAATCATTGGATATATTGTTTCTAGTTTGATTTTATTTGGTGAACTTAAAGGGTTAGTATTTATTTTTTAATAACTATCTTTAAAATCACATTTTTCACACCAAATTTTTCCATCAAAATGATTTATTTTGTTCGAGCATTCGGGGCAATGTGTTTTTTCAAAAAAATGGTCAAGCCATATATCTCGAACCTGGGTAACATTTTCATTTTTTATTTTTGTAAGCATTTCATCAAGTTCTGGTGTTGTTGCAAATTTTTTTAATTTTGAAAAATCTATCTCGCGGTTTTTTTGAGGTGCAAAAGAATCATAATATAAGGTTTTTCCTTCTTTTGTATGAGTTTTACGTCCTTTGAGTAAAATTGCGGCTAATATAAATCCTCCAATGAGACCACCAAGATGTGCAAAATGAGCAGTTTGATCCTGCACATCAAAAAATACAATAATTGTTTCAATTATTGCAAAAAGTAAAACAGCGTAAACTACCTTTATCCTGCGTAAAACCATAAAAAAACCAACTGGCAGTGGCATTACGACTTCATCACGTGGATAAGCAAATACAAGGGCACCCATTATACCAAAAATTGCTCCAGATGCACCTAATAAAGGAACATCTGAACCTAGGTCTGTCAATGAATGTACTAGTGCACCACAGATTCCTGATAAAAGATAAATAATTATGAATTTTTTACTACCTATTCTTTCCTCAAGTGCGGTTCCTATAAAGAAAAATACAAGCATATTACCAATTATAGGTGCAAATCCAGCGTGTATAAACATAGATGTAAAAATTGTATATATTTGAGGGGAGTATTCTAAGGTTAAATACATTGATCTAAAGCTTAGGCCAGCATACGGTAAATCTGCTGAAAATCCATATATTATTTGATACTCAAAGATTAGTGTAAATATAAAAATTATTATATTTGATATAATCAATGCATAAACCATCATAATTTTTTTTATGTAAGCAAAAACTATTGTACCTATCATTATACAAATACAGAGTAATGCTGACCAATGCTGAGGTAATATTACTAATTCCATTTTCTTTTTCTCCAGATATGAGCAACTATGAGGAATGTAAAATCATATATACCAATTATGTAAATGATGTTTTTGTTGCTAGTTTCTGATATTTCTGATTTAGTTATATTATTTTGTTTTTTTTACTGATTCGTTTTTCCATCCTGAAGAATCCGAAAAATTCGAATATCGCATAGGTCTTACCTTTTAGGCGGAAACATTTAACGTCGCCATATGTATGATTGAACTTACATGAAAGTTCAATTGAAAATTTTGCCTGCTTGAATGCCGGAATGAGTATAATTTTTTTTGGATTTACGGCTTTGAAAAGCGGCAATCGATTTAGCTCCACAACTACTCCATATTTTTAGATTCAATTTTTTCCGCTTAGTTCAAATGAAGCAGAGGAGGCGGGTTTTCATTAGAGGCGAGAATCGGCTCGGCATGCCGGGCTCGGCTCCGCCTCTAATTAAAGCAGGCTCAGCATTTAAGATACGTTTAACCCCAAGCAAGCGAGAGCTTAGTCTAACTTCTAAAAGTCAAACTCCCGCTTTTAAGATATATTGATGTGCCTTAGCGATGATTCGGCATAATAGTGATTATGATTTAAATTCCAATAATACAAAAAATGGTAAATAAACAAGAGGGCGGAGAGGGATTTGAACCCTCGTATGCGGATCTGCAGTCCGCCACATAGCCCCTTTGTTATCCGCCCAGACCCGACAGTTATATGTCAGGAAAAGGTTATATGTCCTATACGTACCCCGGGAAATCGGTTCCTGGTTTTAATTGTTTTGGTTGTATAACCTTAAGATAATTGCTAATAAAAATAATTTTCATTCGAATTATAGTCTGCTAAGTGTTAATATTAAAATAAACTATACTTAAATTTATTGGATGTTTTTAAAGAATTTAATAAACTATTGACTAAGCTTTTTTGATCGAAATATTTTTATAAAACATTTACTTAAAGAACAGTATGGAGGTTTGAGTATTAAAAATTATATAGTTTTGAGAATCCTAACTTTTAATATATGTTTGATATTATTAATATCATCTTTTGGTAATTTTTTCGCAAAACCTGATTCTATAAACAACTCAATGTGTTATGGATTTGTTGTTCCACTACCTCAAGGAGAAGATACAACTTTAGAGACATTTACAGATAGTAAAGTTAGACATATGATTAACGATTTACTAAGAGAAAAAATAACTATATATTGGTCAGAAGATGATTTTTCTGTATTATCAAAACCATTAGATATGAGTTATGCCGCTCAGGAAATATTCTACAAAAAAGGAGCATTTATTATTCCATTTTCAGGTGATGTTTACAAAGATGCACTTTTAATTTCTATAATTTCTGATTACAATCAGACACATGAACTGGAAAATCAAAGTTTAATACAAAATGAAGCTTATCTGTTAATGCAGACAATCGATACTAATACTGATATACTGGTGGAGCCTAAGATAGCGCAATATCTTGGTGTACCGATTAGATATAGTTGGCCATGTTACCTACAAATCGCTGAGGCTGGTGGTTTTCTTACTTATGAATTCCTTCTTGATAATGAATCTCAGACACTTCTAAATAACAATGATTTTAATGTTTTTATGTGGCCTTATAATCCAGATCCTGCAAATATGTATGAAACTATTAAAAGTATAACAAATATTGCTGGATGTAATGCAATTAGATGTTTTGTCAGTAATGGTGGGGGGTATATTGGTTCGTGTTATGGGGCTTTTGTTGGTTCTTCAGGATTTCTAAGACCTATACCATTGTTTTATCTGCGTCATGCATATAACCCTAATCTTCCTTTTTTGCATAAATCTATTGCTTATTCTTTGAGTGATTCATTAATGAGCTTTAGTCTTTTTGTAAACTATACTCTATGTATCTCTATTAGTAACTTGACGAGCAATAGTCATCCTGTGACTTTTGGGGTGAATAAAACCTTTCAGGATTTTTTTGAAGGATCATGGTTTGTTTGGCTTGGGAAAAACACTCATGCTTTGGCTTACTTTCAAGATTTAAAACCAATAAATGGGACATCAGATAAATCTTCTGATCTCAAAGATTTGATTGTTCGTAAACCAAGCTGGGTAGATTCTAAATTTGGGGATGGTAAAATTGTTTTATTTAGTAGCCATCCTGAGTTCGTCATTAACATTTCTCTTTTATTTAAAGGAATTGATTGGAATGGTGATCCTTACTACGGTAGAAGACCTATTTATAATGCATTATTCTACGTAACCTCTAAAGAAAATTCTGAACCAATAAATTATAAATGTTATGAATTATCATTTATTATATCATTAATGGAAAAAACAGATAATTTACCGATTTATGGTATCTCTAAACATGATTTTGATGATCTCCGTAAAAGGATCAATAATTTTTATTATAATATTTCATATTTGAAAAATATAACAATAGATTTACAGGAATTATTTAAATCATTAGATGATAATAACACTAATTTTGAAAAAGATTCCCGTATTTTAAAATATGTTTTTTTGTATTGTGATATATATCAATATTATAACAATAGATCGATAAAAAATATCGATGAATTAGAACAGGTTGTACCAATGTTATACAAATTTAATGAATCTATAATAGAACGAGTCAATGGTCTAAAAAATGATTTAAATTGGCGTTTAAATGAATCTGAAAAAATTGTTTTAACAACACTTAGTATTGCCAAAAATTTAAAAGAGAAACTACTTTTGCCTAGAATCTCTATTTTTCAAAAAATCCAATTATATGAAGAAAGAAGAGATTTTTTACGAACATTCGAAATTGGATTAAAGTATATACCTCAGATTTATTTTGGGACACTTAAGTTAGTTAGACACTGCTGGTATAACTATGAAGCAAATATAGCTACAAATTTAAATACAACTAATTATTTATAAAACTCTCCTTAATAATCGTTTTAATAAAATATAAGTTAAAAAAACGAAAAAAGTTTTAAAAAAAGGTTTTTGAAAGTTAATATAATTAAATATAATGTAATAATATAGAATAAAAAGGTTATTTGTTAAATTAAAAAAAAATTTAATAATTTTTATACCTTTATACTATCTAATTTAGAAATAAGTTTTAAATTTTTGATAATTTTTTCAGCCGTTTAATATTAGAAAATTATTATGTAATTATTTTTTTACCATTTTCCATATTGATAAGATAATGTTAAAAAAATAATATCCATTTGATCAATATGCATTTCACCAGTTTCAGAATATGCATATACTTTTAATGTATGCCTACCTATTAGTGGATAAAATTTTCCCTGAATTTTCCATTCATAAGGTGGTGTGTCATCCCAAAAAATGAACGTGTCATCTATTGTAAAAATAACGTATCTTACTTTTTCTTTACAAATTACCTCTGCTTTAGCTGTTGGTCTTCCAAAAGCAATTGTAATTCCGCGTAATCTCTGCCAATAATATTTAGCAAACGGTAATTCTATAAATGGGTTATCATTGAAATATCCCATTCCTTTTAGTGGTGTACGTAAAATTACTTGAATGTTGATTGGTTTAATTGCTAGCTCGGTAAGAATAGCTAGCATTAGTTTTGTTGCTTTTATTTGGTATGTAAGGTTAATATGTTCCAGTGTATCATTTTTTGAATGACCAACTTGATTTGGGTCATGTTGAGCAATCCAAACCCCGTCGTATCCATAATCTACAAAAGCTTGATTATCTGCTCCAGGGTAATTTGGCAGATTTTCGATATTCATATCATTAATATCTATGTATTTTGAGCTGATTGTTTTAGCAAAATCAGCTATCCATGTAGATGGTTCTTCATGAAAAAAACGTAATATTTTTCCGCCTTCACTAGTATCAGCATAACCGATTATATCAAGATTTAAAACAGCGACAATATTTTCATTTCTATTGTATGCATCACGAGCATATGTAAAACTTCCATATGTGCCAACTTCTTCTCCAGAAAATGCGATGAATTTTATTGTATGATTAAATGAATATTTGCTTAAAATCTCAGCAATACAAAGTACTGCAACAATTCCTGAACCATCATCATTTGCACCGGGAGAAATTTTGAAAGTATCATAATGAGCGCAGAGGATAAATATTGCATTAGACGAAAAATCCTTTCCAGGAATGGTTGCTACAACATTTTTACTTTTATATTTTTCAAAATTCCATTCATGAAATTCTACGTTTAAACCAATTTGTTCAAACTCATTATATATCCAATCTCCAGCCATAGTACAATTAGAAGTTCCTGTATATCTCACCCCAAACTTCATAAGATTTTGATAGTAATAAAGTACTTTGGATTCGTTAACTGAATTGATCATTTCAACAATATCAATATCATCAAATGAAGAATTATTCACTGGTAAGATTTGTTTTTCAGATAACGCAGAGACATTAATAGTTAAAAAAAGGCTACTACAAACTATAATAGAAATATATTTTAATCTATTTTTCATAAATCATCATAAATAATTCAATTCTTAATATATAAATATTTTCAGCTATTTTTCAGATGGATTTAAACGTTAACCGTCAATTTCCATGCAATATTTTTCTTGTCTCAATTTTATAATCTTCAACATTTGGCTGATCAAAAGGATTTACATTTAATAAAAAACCAAGATATATCATTTCTATCATCTTGAACTGTAACAACTGTCCTATTGAATACTCTGATTTATCTGGTAAAATTATTTCCGTAAAAGGTCTTTTTACATTTTTAAAAGCTGTTTTTACTCCTATAAAAATAGCATCCATAATTTGTTTTAATTCTTTTCCTTGTATCACATCAACTAAATTTGAATATTCATTTATATTAGGTACAACTACATTTGAATTATTTTTTTTCACATTGACAAATGTAGTAAATTTATCGTAAGGTCCCCCAAGATATATCTGTGCCATTGAATGAAGATCGACAGAAATTAGTGAAACCGTAGGAGTAATTCCCTCAAAAACTCTTTTTTTCTCTTTGTTGAATTCTTTGCCAATGCTCTCACCCATTAATTGTCTATACCATTTTCCAACTGATTCTAGATTATTACCAACTAAAAATAAATCATGGATGTTTTTACCTTTTTTATGATGAAGATAAATTAGTGTAGCACTTATAACTGCTGGATTATTAAGTAGATTAATATCTAAACACCTAGTTTTCATATCACGTGCGCCTTCCAAGAGTTGATCGATATTGACTCCAAGCAATCCTAATGGAAATAAACCAATATTCGAAAAAACAGAATATCTTCCTCCAACCTTTTTTGGTATTTCTAAAAGATCAAATCCTTTTTCCAATGCAAAATTCCATAATTTTGAGTTTTTATCAGATGTAATAATCACATATTTTTCATAATCTTTTTTATATTTTTTAAGCATTTGAACTAATATCTCAAAATTGGCTATAGTTTCAATAGTCCCTCCTGATTTACTCACGCAGTTAATGATAATATTTTCTCCTTTATTCAAAATTGGTTCAATAATTTTTATTATATCATTTATTAAATCAGAATCAACAGTATCAGCATATAACACATTTATATCTGGATTTATTTGATTATACAGTTTTCCCAATATTGCTTCTTGCACGGCCAGTGTTCCTAGATTACTTCCACCGATACCTATGACAACTAGACAACGTGGTTTTAATTTCTTTTTTTCGTCTATAAGTGCTTTAACTTTTTTTAATGCATGCTTATCATCAGGTAGATTAATCGATGCTCTATCATCTTCGTATTGTAAATTAACTGCTTTGTTCATGCAATCTATTTCTTCTATTAATTTTTCCGCGTAATTTACAAGCTCTTCAGATGAAATTAAGCTATCATTATACAAAAAAACTAGGGGATCCATTTTATTTTTTTCACCTCAAACCTCTTATTTCAAAAACAAAAGTTGATTTATAACTGTATTTCTAAATTACTTTATTATTTCAACATTTTTTTGAAATTTACTATTAAAGCCTATAAAACTATTTTGTAGTTTTCATCAAAAATATAGTAAATATATAGATTAATTGTAAAAAAACTTATAAATCCAAAACGCATGAAAAATACTAGAATTAATAAATACGAGGGAATAAAAATTATGAACTTTAAGAAACTAATAACTTTTTTAATAATTTCAATTTTTTTATCATCTAATTGTTTAAATGTTCTTGGGTCTCAACTACAAACAGAAAAAAATAAAATCTTTAAAACAACAAACTTTGCTACTACAACTTTTGAGTTGAAGTTTAATTTTTCGATACCTGAAGTTGTACCTTATAACAACTATTCAGTTGTACGAGTTAATGAAACTAACCATAACCCGTTTGAGTATTTTAATTATGATCCAGGTAAACCTGTTCTTCCTGTAAACCTTAGTATGTTTAATCTTAAATTTGGGAGTAAAATAATTAGTTTAGACTATGAGTATTCTACTCCTGAAATTATGAATCTTTCTTTTCCACTTATTTTTTGTGGTGCTTCTTATGATAATGGAGTTAATATCAATTTTATCTCAATGGATTTAAGTATATACAAAAGTGAAGATATATATCCTAAGAATTGGGTTTCTTATCATACTGGTGGAGGGCTTTTTTATGGGGAAAGAACAACATTTCTAGTCTTAAAAGTATATCCTGTTCGTTATATACCTGGTGATAATCAAATTGAGTTTATCAGAAATATAACTGTATCTATTACTTATCAACAACCAATAGAACCGATTATTCAACCTGAGTATAAACGTGATCTTCTTATTATTGCACCTCAAAATTTTATAAAATATTTAGAACCTCTTGTTAATTTTAAAAGTGAACATAATATAAAAACAGAGTTGTATAGTTTGCAAGATATATATAGTATTATGAGTAATTCTTTAAATGGTCGAGATGAACAAGAGCAAATTAAATACTTTATTAAAGAGGCTATTGAGAAATGGGATATAACATATGTTTTGCTTGTTGGTGGCAGAGAAGGACAGACAAATACTTGGAATTTTCCTGTTCGCTATAGCCATGTAATTCCATCTGATGAACAAGAATATCCTGAACAGTATTTTATTAGTGATTTATATTATGCAGATATCTTTGATGGTGAGGGTAATTTTTCTAGTTGGGATTCAAATTTTGATGATATTTTTGCAGTTTGGAATGAAACTTTCAAGGAAGATATGGATAGCTATCCTGATGTATATCTTGGGCGACTCCCATGTCGAAATATCCCCGAAGTTAGAGTAATGGTCAATAAAATCATTGAATATGAACAAAAACCCTGTGATAAGGAATGGTTTAACAACCTCCTTTTAGTAGGTGGAGATAGTTATATAAATACTGGTCAATGGCCTGAGGATGTTGTTGTAAACGAAGGAGAGCTTGCTTGTGAAGCTGCAATTGATGTAATGCCGGGTTTTAATCCATTAAAGGTCTATGCAACATTTGATGATATAAATCGTGAAACAGTGAATGAAGCATTTAATCAGGGTGCTGGTTTTGCATATTTTTGTGGGCATGGAAATCCAGCATCTTGGGGTACACATTTTGAACCAGCGAACAGTTCTAACTGGGTTTCAGGATATCAATTGCAAGACATGGTTAATCTTAAAAATAGAGAAAAACAGCCTATTACAGTTGTTGGTGGATGTCACAATGCTCAGTTTGATGTAACCATGTGGAATATTTTATTGGGTATTCGTGAGGAAGGCTTCAAATATTTCAGTTTGAAAAAAGGTAAAGTTGGGCAATTCTGGTACAATGAATGGGTGCCAAATTGTTGGGCTTGGTGGCTTACAAGTAAACCAAATGGTGGCGCTATTGCAACAATTGCAAACACTGGACTAGGCACTCATGGTGATGGAGATCAAAATAATAACGGTATCGTTGACTATCTTGAAGTTTTAGATGGATGGCTTGAGTTAAGATTCCTAGAACTCTATGGTATTGAAAATAACGAAATTTTAGGTTTAAATCATGGTCAAACAATTACAGAATATCTAAATCTTTTCCTTGATGATGATTCTAAAATGGATGTTAAAATGGTGCAACAATGGGAGTTGTTCGGTGATCCAAGTTTAAAAATTGGTGGATATAGCTAATTTAAAACATTTTTCATTTTTTTTTAAAAAAATAAAAAGAGAAAGAAGAAAAGAAACCTAAAAAAATTCTATTCCTTCTTTTTAAGATATGGGAGACCAGTTCTTTTGTTTACTCCAACATTATAATTTGCTGGTTTATCACAGGGTGATCCACTCTTTGGTGTCCTCTTACTAAAGAAGAATATTTTCTGGTTTTTCCCACCTTTAAGTTTTACATCTCTACAATATAATGTCCATCCTTCGTGTGTAAAGGCCATATTTTTTACCTCCGCAAGGAGAATAATATCAAGTAATTTAAATCTTTCCTTATTTTACTCCTATAAAATAAAGAATTATATAGTTAAATTTAAATAGAGGTCTTAGTTGCGCGTCTCAAATAAGGTGAAAAAAATGATTAATGCATACATTCTATTAAACATGAAACCAGGTAACAACGATAAAGCAATAGAAGAAATGAGGAAAATAGAAGATATTGCAAAGATTTCAATTGTTGCAGGTGAATATGATATAGTTGTTCGTGCTCAGGTTAAAAGTTTAGGTAGACTTCTTAAGGTAACTGACAACATCCAAATGATTAATGGTGTAATGAAAACAACTACTCAGATTATAGAAAAAGAGATAACAGCATGAAGATAAAAATTAGGAAAAGATACCTATTTTTTGTTCTTGCTTTTGCATCAGCTATTATTTCTGCTGTAAGTTCAGGTATTGATACTATTGCTGGAGATTTAATTGATAATTATTGGATTTTATCTATTTCCTGTTTTATTCTAGCACTTATTGTATCTTTTTCATGTAGTGCTTTTCTTTCCATTCCATTTAATGGGAAAAGTATTGGTTCAATGTTTCTTGATCCTTCTTTTAGACGTATAAGACTGATTAGAAAAAAAGAGGTTTTTTATCATATACTAGCAGGGCTAGGTAACGCTATTACGACTATTGGTTATTTTGCTCTTTTTTATGATAAAGACCTTGGGCATAGTCCATCAGTAATTCTTCCTTTTTCTCAAATTGTTATTTTATATCTTGTAATAGCTGAGTCAATTACTGATAAGGATACACCAACACTTATTGATATTCAATCATCAGTAATAGTAACTTTTGGTGCAATTCTTGGTTCTATTAGTCTTACTGGTACTATTAGTGTTTCTGCTCTAGTTATTGTTTTTTTGGTTATTAATCCAGGCTCAATGCTTTTTAGCTTCTATCAAAGAAAATTAAAGATGATGAAAATTAATGAAAGGCCTAATGACGCAATAAACATTAGACTATGGAATGTTATCTTTGCTTTATCTTTTACACTTTTAATTACCTTAATTTTTGATGTATTTAATAATACAACGAACATTATTGAAGGTTTTATAGCATCAGTTCAATTTTTCGGCTGGATGTTTGCTATGGCTTTTGGTACATTTTTCTCATTTGTATTATATATTAGATCTCTTGGTATTGGTAAAGCAAGTATTGCTCAGGCTGTAAGGTCATCTGTTATAATATTTAGTATACCTGTTACCATAGTTTTATCATATTTTGGATTAGCTGATCCTTTTCCAACAGATCCAATACTATTACTGATTAAAATAATTGGTATGATTATAATGATGCTTGGAATTTCTACATTTGCTCTTGCTCTTACAAAAGCATATGTTTTTATAAAAATGGAACCCGGTTATCCCATTGAAGGTACCATGAAACGTTTATGGACTATCAAAGGGGTAAATAGGGTTGCTGCACTTGCAGGACCATATGATTTCATAGTTAAGATACATACACGTACACTTGTAAAAGGCTATGAACGTATACTTCGTAAAGTCCAAGAAATACCCGGTGTTAAAGAATATCGCTGGCAGTCGGTCCTTAAAGAATGGGAAGATATCTAAAATTAAATTCCTTTTTATCCTTTTTTTAATTTTCAAAAATGAAATAAATACATATTTTCTCCAAAATAAAGAATTATTAAATAATGCTTGTTCATTCCCTTTTTTAACATGTGCGGTATAGTAGGAATTATTGGGGGAGAACCAGTTTCACGAACAATTTATCATGCTTTATTTTCAATACAGCATCGTGGACAGAGTTCAGCAGGCAAATTAACCTATGATGGCAACATTCATGTTACAAAAGATGCAGGTCTTGTCCGTGAGATCTTCAATGATGATAAAAAGATTAATACACCGGGCAATATAGGATTAGGCCATACTCGTTATTCAACTACAGGTATGGAT
>JALHTX010000044.1 GCA_022866015.1 Thermoplasmatota archaeon | reverse complement strand
TTAAAAGAATGAAGGTAAACCATAATTATCCCACCTCTATAAAACTTATAACATCCTGAAGGGCATTAAACCATATAAAGTAGATGAATTATCGGACAGCCTGTAAAACCAGTGGTATTCTTGGAGATTTTTTATAAAAAACTTATTTTATTTTTTTAACATATTTTTTGCAAGTTTCAAAATAGAAGGATTTTTTTTAATAAGTGGGCTTGCAAGTTTAGAAGGATAATCAATATCACCATATTTATTGATAATATCAACAATCTTTGGGTTTTTAAATCTACATATATATTTATCAAATTCTTTATCTGATAATTTTTTAAAGATTTTTCTAAAAGTCATACCACGGTTTAATTCTTTACCTATCTCCTTATACCAAAGTTTATGATATTTTTTCAAAAAAATAGAAGAAAAATTATTTTGTTCTAAAGAAGAAGCAACAATATTAGCACAATGATCGGCAGATAGCAAACCAGGATATAAACCCCCACCAGAAGTGGGTTTAACTTGTGCTGCTGCATCACCTACAAGAAGTACATTATCTGCAAATGTTTTTTTCAAAGCACCAAGTGGTATAACACCCATAATATTTCTTGTTATTTTTGCATCCTTAAGAAAAGTTTGAGTATATTTGTTATTTAAAAATTTTTTAAAATAAAACATTGGCGGATACAATGCATTGCTATCAATGCATAGGCCAAGTCTTGCTGCTGTGCCATCATTATTTATTGGTATTATCCATGCAAAAAAACCTGGTGCAACATTTTTTCCAACAAATATTTCAACAAAATTAGGATCAATAGACACATTTGACACTTCAGCACCTATGCCTTTTAAAAATTCTTTTGGCGCAGGAAAATTAAAAAGTTCTCTTGTTTTTGAAAAAGGACCATCTGAACCTATCAAAATTTTACATTCAAATTCTTCTTTTTCAGATATTATAATTCTTAATTTATCTTTATTTTTTTCTACATGATCAAGTTTATTTTCAAGAAAAACATCTACTTGTTTTCTTTCTGCTTGTTTTATTATTTCTTTATCAAAATTTGTTCTATCAATTACCAATGCATGAATATGATCCCCCCCGATATTTAAAATATAATTAGAAGGAGAATGTATGTTTGCACCATAAATCTTATTTTGAATTGTTTTTAAAGATAATTTTGTTATTTTAAAAACACGTTCTGTTACAAGACCTGCACAGTTTAGATGTTTTCCGATCTCATTGTTTTTTTCTAATACTGCCACAGAATAATTTTTTTCAGAAATTTTTTTTGAAACATGCCCCCCAATTGGGCCTCCACCTGAAACTATTACATCGTATTTTTCCATTTTTATAAAATGGGTATACTTCCAAAGATTTATAACAGAATCGCAGATTACTGTGCAAAATAAGTAGGAGATATTTATGCATATTTCATCTAATTTGGTTTTAATTACATCCCAAAATATGATATTCATTTTTTCTAGACGTAAACAGAAAAGAGAAGAGCAAGAAAAAGAAGAAGAATATAAAAATAATTTACTATGCCGCTTTGTAGTAGACGGAATAGGAAAAACAGTTGGTGAAAGTGTCGCCGTAAATGAGGATATCTTAATTATTAAATCAAAAGATAAATACCTTGGTGTACCTTTAAAACATATACAAGAAAAAGGAAAAACACTTCTTGTAAAAGGACTTATTGAAAATTCAAATGCTGAGTCTATGGGTGAAAAGTGGAGAGAGGAAAATTTTAAAGAAATATCTCATGATATTGATGATGAATAAAAATGCTAGATTTTGAATATAAAATGGTTATTGTCACTCGTAGTGATCTAAAGCTTTCACCAGGTAAACTTGCAGCTCAAGTTGCTCATGCTGCTGTTGCATGTGCTCTTGACACTAAGAAAAATAATTCTAAATGGCTTCATAAATGGCAGAGGGAGGGTGCTAAAAAAGCAGTCTTAAAAGTTGATTCTGAAAAAGATTTTTATCCTTTGAAAGAAAAAGCAGACGAACTTAAAATTGTTGCATATATAATTAGTGACGCGGGACATACTGAGATACCTGCTGGAACTAAAACAGTTCTTGGTATAGGTCCTGCCCCAAATAACATAATTGATCAAGTAACAGGTAAATTACCTATTTTATAGCAAAATATTTAGTTTTCTATTTTCTTTTCTATTTGGATTATGAAATCTCAAATAAGGCTTATTGGTATAGATGATTCCCCCTTTTCTTTTAAGGATAAATATTCTTCTATAATAGGTGTTGTTATGCGTGGTGGAAGCTATATTGAGTGCGTTTTACATAATCAGGTCTCTGTCGATGGCGATGATGCAACATTTATTTGTAAAAAAATGATTGAAAAAACTCGTCATAAAAAACAATTAAAAGCAATATTAATTGATGGGATATCACTTGGTGGTTTTAACGTTGTAGATATAAATGAATTATTTTCTTTTACAAATATTCCTGTAATTACAGTTACTAGAGACAAACCAGATTTTGTAAAAATTGAAAAAGCTTTGAGAAAGAATTTTATGGACTGGAAAGATAGGTTAAATCTTATTAAAAAGGGTAGACTTCACAGAGTTGAAACAAATCATAATCCTATATTTGTAAAATGTATGGGATTGACGATAAAAGAGGCAAAAGAAATAATAAAGATATCAACAATAAGAGGGGTTATACCAGAGCCAATTCGAGTGGCTCATCTGATAGCATCTGGATTAAAACGTGGTGAAAGTTATGGGAAAGCCTAAAGCAAATGTAGATAAAAAGAAATGTTTAGCGTGTGGTGGATGTATATCTGTCTGTCCACAGGATGCAATATCTTGGATTGGAAATAAAGCCGAGGTAAACCCTGAGAAATGTATTAGCTGTGCGATTTGTATAAGAACTTGTCCTATTGGTGCAATTAGCGGGGAGGGATACTAAAATGAAATACGATGTAGTAATAATAGGCTCTGGTCCAGCAGGTAGTGTAACCGCTCGTTTTGCTGCAGATGGAGAAGCAAAAGTTCTTGTTATTGAACGACGTGCAGAAGTAGGAGTCCCTATTCTCTGTGGTGAAGGAATAAGCAGAAAAATAGATGAATGGAAGATAATAGAAGGAAAACGCTGGATTGCAGGTAGAATGGATGGCGCTCGTATTTATTCACCAGATAAAACATGTGTGACTCTTGGTGCGGAACAAGCCGGAGACGAGACAGGTTATGTTGTTTATCGGGATATTTTTGATCAAGAGCTAGCGCGTAACGCAATTAAAGCCGGGGCAACTTTTATGATGAATACTCAAGCAATAGGGCTTATTAAAGAAGGCGACAAAATCAAAGGCGTTCGTGCTAAAAGATTTGATGGAGAACTTAAAATCGAGGCAGATATCGTGGTTGGGGCAGATGGTGTTGAATCAAAAATTGGTCAATGGGCAGGAATAGACACACGCCTTGATCCTAAAGATTTGGAAACTTGTGCTCAATATACACTTACAAATATTGATGTAAAAGATGCATACTGTGATTTTTATTTAGGTAAAGAAATTGCGCCTGGTGGTTATGTTTGGGTTTTTCCAAAAGGTAAAAATATTGCAAATGTTGGGATTGGCATTCTTGCAAGTCTTTCTGAGGCAGGTAGAGCAAAAAAATTATTAGATGATTTTATTGCAAAAGATCCTCGTATGAAAAATAGTTCACCTATACGTTTTTTAGCAGGTGCAGTACCTGTTGCAAACCCTGTTGAAACAGTACGAGATAATCTAATTCTTATAGGTGATGCTGCTCGTCATGTCGACCCAATAACTGGTGGAGGTCTTACTCATTGCCTCGAAGGTGGAAAAATCGCAGGTGAGGTAATTGCTAAAGCAGTAAAAGCAAAAAATTTCAGTCAGGGGTTTTTATCTGAATATGAAACTAGATGGAAAGAAGCTTTTGGTCAAAAAATCAAACGCAACTATCTTGTAAAAGAATTAATGCTAGATATGGATGATAAAACCTTTAACAAACTAGCAAATGCATTAAAAGATGTTAAATTTGAGGAGATAAGCACCCATAGTCTTGTTAAAGAAGTTGCTAAACATTTACCAATATCTGCAAAACTAAATGCTTTGATAAAATATAGGAAGGAAATTAAGGAGATAAAAAAGAAATGAAATGGGGACTTGTTTGTAATTACCATGTTAAAAAAGCATGTTCCACTGGTAAAGATATCTATATTTTTTTAAAAGAAACTGGAGAAGTTTTTGCAGAGGATAAATTTGCAGAAAAACAAGGTTTTAAAGGATATTCTATGCAGGATATCAACAAAAAAGCAGATATTGTTGTAACAGTTGGTGGCGATGGAACAATACTTAGAGCTCTTGAAAAAATAGAAAAACCGATTTTTGCAATAAATAGCGGTGGCATGGGTTTTCTTACTGAAGTTGAATCAAAATATGCAAAAGAAGGTTTGCAACGCGTAATCGACGGTAAATATAATATAGAGGAGCGTTCAAAGCTTAAAATAATAGTTGATGGTAAAAGACTACCGGATGCTGCAAATGAAGTAACGGTTCAAACTTCACGCATAGCAAAAATGATTTATCTGCAAGTTTTAATTGATGATGAATTGTTAGAAACTTTTGGTGCTGATGGTGTCATAATTGCTACACCCACAGGTAGCACTAGTTATGCTTTAAGCGCGGGTGGTCCTATTCTCGACCCAGGTGTTAATGCAATGGTTATAGCACCCCTTGCTCCTTTTAAACTTGCTGCTCGTCCATGGGTTGTTCCACTTGATAAAAAGATAAGTGTTAAACTTCTTTATAAAAGCAAAGGCTCTAAAATCGTAATTGATGGTGAGTCACCTATGGATGTAACTCCTGACAGTAAAATAGAAATTACAGGTTCTGAAAAAAAAGGACTTTTTATCCGCTTCGGTGAAAGTTTTTATCAGATGGTACGTCTTAAGTTGGTGCGATAAAAACATGTTATTTTTAAAAAAAAATAAAACAAGACAACATACCAAAGTAGATTGGAAAATTAAACATAATTGTCTTGATTTAATAATTGAGTGTGCTAAATCTATTTATCCTAATGAATTTGGGGCTCTTTTGCGTGTTGATGATCAACAAAAAAGTACTATTTCAGAGATAATTCTTTTACCTGGAACGGTTCAAGGCGAAACTCATACTATTTTCAAACTTCATATGATGCCTATTGATTTTAATATTGTTGGAACTGTACACAGCCATCCTTCACCGTTTCCAATTCCATCTGATGCAGATTTAGAACTTTTTAGAAAACATGGCAGAGTTCACATAATCATTGCAAACCCATACAATTATTTTTCTTGGAAAGCATATGATTACAATGGTGATGAAATAAAGATCGAGGTTGTTTAAAAGATAAAGTTTTATATTAAATACTTACTACCAAAAATTGGAGAAGGATGGACGGTTCAATAATAGACATAATGCTTTTCGCACCACTTGCAACAATACTTGGTGCACTTTTATTCTGGTTCATACAACTTTTATTCATTCAAGGCCAAAAATATCTTTTAGACAAAATAAGAAAAAAACATGAACCTTTTTGCAGATTCACAAATTATTTAGGGATACTTTTTCAAACAATATGCCAAGCTCTTGGATACACTGTTACAAAAAGTGGCATATCTGAAATAAATGTTAATGTAAATTATGGAAAAGTTGCACCTAAGAAACAAAAAAAAGGAATTTTTGAATGGATTTCAAATGTATTTCTCTTCATAGGGCCCTTTTTCCTATCTGCTTTTTTGTTGCTAATTTGTCTATTTTTCATTCTTAAGAATGGTTTTGATACAACAATACCTGCTCATCTTTTAGAATTAAAATATACTTTTGGTGGGCAGCTAATTATTTTTGGTGCTCATCTTTATGAGTTTACAGCAAGTTTTTTAAATTTTTTAGTTAACATAGATTTATTTCATCCTGTTCATCTGGGTTTTCTATTTTTATTGATTTTTTTAGGTCTGGGAATACGTCCAAGTTATCTTGGTGAAAAAAAAATTGATAAAATAGATATATTATATGAACTTAAAAATATCTGGCAACTTATCATTTATAAACCAGCATATATCGTTTCATTGTTTTTAGTTAGTTATTCATTTTTTTATTTATCACTACTTTTAGATAAAGGGTTCTATGCAACATTGTTCTCAGTTTTCGGTTGGTTATCTATTATTTCAATTGTCGCCTTGTTTTTGTCTTATCTTATAATATTATTTATCATTGCAATAGATAAAATAGAAGGTAGGAAAAAAATAATACCTTATATTACAATCCCTATTTCTTATATACTTGCTCGTGTTTTATTTATCTATTTACCAACAGATATGGATAAAAGTATGTCTCTAATGATAATGATGCTTTTAACAATACTTGTTATATATTTACTTATGAAACCTAAAGGCGATAAATTTAAAACCAAGAAAAAGATAAAACGATTAAAAGATAAAAGTGAAGGAGAAGAACAAAATGAGTGACGAAGAGTTATTAAAAAATGAGAAACTAGAAAAAATGCTTTCACCACATCCGTTGTCTTTTATGCGTTATCAATCACTATGTATTTTCCTTCTCATTTGGGGTTTTTTAGTATGGTGGATGGTTAACTTTTCTGATTTTAAAAATTACTTTGTAAACCCTTGGATTGCTATTCTTGTATGGGGAATAGTTCTATTGATATTCGGAATCATTGTTGCGCTTATAACAATTCGATGGAGTATTTTTTTCATGTATGCAGGGGTTTTTTTTGGAGGAGTGGGCCTTATGCTCTGGCAAAACTGGATTACATCTATTGCCTCTGTAGGTGTTTTCATACTAGTTTACACTGCGGGGATGGCAATAGTAGGATTTTTATTGGTTGAATGGTATCGTCGTTCACACAAATATATCATCTCAAACCAAAGAATAATCTTCAAAGGAGGAATAATAACTAAAGAAGAAAGAACACTTAGATATGATAAAATCTCTGACATAAATGCTAAACAAGGATTACTTGGTCAAATATTTGGTTTTGGTACAATTATACCTATTTCTCAATCTGGTTTTGGACTAGGTAGCGATAATACTTTTGCAGCAGGCGGTCTACAAATAGGCGAAAAAAAAGCAAAAATCATGGGTGTTTTTGGTGGGGGAAAAGAAGTACAGACACCAAGAGCACGCAGTTATTACGAACTACATGGAGTTTACCCATATAAAGAAATAAAAAAAATGGTCGAAGAATTTATTCAAGGAAAAGATGTAATACCATATCATCAAAAAAATGTTGAATATCAAAAAGAACAAACAGCATTCCAAAAAGAACAAGTAGATATACAAAAACAAATGCGTGATTTACTCAAAATGCAAAGTGGGCCAAAAAAGAATGTTGATGAAAACATTGATGAAGACGACATACCAGATGATAAATAACTAATTTACAGATATATTTATAAGATGAAAAATATTCCTAGAAAATATGGTTCCAAAAAGAGTTTTTTTTACAAAAGGTGTAGGAAGACATAAACAGGAATTGCAGTCGTTTGAGCTTGCGTTACGTGATGCGGATATTGAACAATGTAATCTCGTGTACGTCTCAAGTATTATCCCACCACATTGTACAATCATTACAAAAGATAAAGGGATAAGAGAAATTAATGCCGGAGAAATCACCTACGCGGTAATGTCAAGAAATACTACTAACGAACCAAATAGATTGATTGGTGCAGCAGTGGGTGTTGCTGTTCCTAAGGATCGAGACAATTATGGGTATATATCTGAGCATCATAGTTTTGGGATAACTGGAAAGAAACTAGAGGATATCACAGAAGATCTTGCGGCTACCATGCTTGCCACCACCCTTGGATTAGAATTTGATCCTGATAAAGCGTGGGATAAAAGAAAACAAGAATACAAAATGAGTAGACAAATTGTTCGTACCCAGAGTGTTGCACAGACTGCAGAAGGAGATAAAGACGGGTTGTGGACTACGGTTATTGCTGCGGCTGTATTTATTGAAGAATAAAAACCATTTAGTTGTTTTTGATTTATCATTTAATTGTTTTCAAAAAGGTTTTATATGTAAGTTCTTGTTAACAGATAAAAAAAATCAGGAGAGATTTACATGATTAAAGAATTTAATAAATGGTTTGAAGAACTAACTATAAACGATGTCCCCTCCGTTGGTGGAAAAAATGCATCTCTTGGAGAAATGATTCGTAACCTCAGTTCAAAAGGTGTTAATGTACCATCAGGTTTTGCAGTCACTGCCTATGCTTATAAATACACCATAGAAAAAGCAGATATCGATAAAAAAATTAAGAAAATACTTTCTGATCTTAATACCCATGATGTTCGTAATTTAGCAGAACGTGGAGAAAAAATTCGCAAATTAATAAAGAGTACTCATCTACCACCTGAACTTGAAGAAGATATTCGTAAACACTACCGCGGCATGGAAGAACGTTATGGTAAAAACTGTGATGTAGCAGTACGCAGCAGCGCTACCGCAGAAGATTTACCAGACGCAAGTTTTGCAGGTCAACAAGAAACATATTTAAATGTTCGCGGTGAAGAAGAATTACTTAAAAAAGTTCGCGATTGCTTTGCATCATTATTTACTAACCGTGCGATTTCTTATCGAGTAGATAAAGGGTTTGACCATTTAAGCGTATATCTATCTGTTGGCATTCAAAAAATGGTTCGAAGCGATCTTGCAAGCGCAGGCGTAATGTTCTCTATTGATACTGAAAGCGGGTTTAAAGATGTAATTTATATTACTGGTGCTTATGGCCTTGGCGAAAATGTTGTACAAGGCGCGGTAAACCCTGACCAGTTCTATGTTTTCAAACCAACTCTTAAAACTGGATTTAAACCAATTATTGAGAAAAAAATTGGTGCAAAGCAGAAACGTATGATCTATGACAAAAAAGGAACAAAAAATATAGAAGTAAACAAAGAAGATAAAGACAAATTTGTACTAGATGAAGAAGAAATAGTTAAACTTGCAAAATGGGCAACAATCATTGAAGACCACTACAAAAAACCAATGGATATAGAATGGGCAAAAGATGGAAACACTAAAGAGCTTTTTATTGTCCAAGCTCGTCCTGAAACAGTTCATTCACAAAAAGATGCGGCGACAATGAGAACATATATTCTTGAGGAAAAAGGAAATATATTAGCTGAGGGTGAAGCAGTTGGTAGTATGATCGGGCAAGGCGAAGTAAACGTTATCGAAGATGCAAAAGACATAGCTAACTTCAAGAAAGGACAAGTCTTGGTAACAGATATGACTGATCCTGACTGGGAGCCTATTATGAAAATAGCTGGCGCGATTGTTACAAACCGTGGCGGCCGTACATGTCATGCTGCAATAATATCTCGTGAACTTGGTATTCCTTGTGTTATTGGTACAGGTACCGGTACACAAACAATTCAGAATGGAAAAAATATTACAGTTGATTGTAGCGAAGGTGTCGGCCGTATATATGAAGGCAAGTTAAAATTCCGAGTAGATGAACTCAAACTCGATAAGCTACCAAGACCAAAAACCCGCATTATGATGAATGCAGCAATTCCTGAAAAAGCATTTTCACAAGGTCAAATTCCAAATGACGGGGTAGGTCTTGCTCGAGAAGAATTTATCATTAATTCGCATATTGGTATACATCCACTTGCATTAATTGAATATGATAAACTCAAACAGTTAAAAAATGATAATCCAAAAATCGCAAAGGTAATAAAAATCATTGATGAGAAAAGCAAGGGATATGAAAATAAAGTAGAGTTTTTCGTGGACACACTTGCAAGAGGTATTGCAAAAATTGCAGCCTCATTTTATCCAAATGACGTAATTGTCCGTATGAGTGATTTTAAAACAAATGAATATGCAAATCTCGTAGGAGGTTTCTTATACGAACCAAAAGAGAATAATCCTATGATTGGGTGGCGTGGCGCCTCTAGATACTATGATGAGAAATACAAACCAGCATTTGGCCTTGAATGTAAAGCCATTATAAAAGCACGAGATGAAATGGGACTTACAAATATTAAGGCAATGATACCTTTCTGCAGAACACCTGACGAAGGAAGAAAGGTAATAAAAACTATGAAGGAGTTTGGCTTAATACAAGGAGAAAATGGACTTGAAGTCTATGTTATGTGTGAAATTCCAAGTAACGTTATCGTTGCTGATCAGTTTGCAGAAATCTTTGATGGTTTTAGCATCGGTTCAAATGATTTAACACAGCTTACACTTGGTCTTGACCGTGACTCTGACCTAGTCGCTCATATATTTGATGAGAGAAACGATGCAGTAAAAAGACTTATAAAACAAGTAATAGATACAGCACATGCCCACAGACCAAGAAGAAAAGTAGGAATCTGTGGACAAGCACCTAGTGATTTTCCTGAGTTTGCAGAATTCTTAGTGGAATGTGGAATAGATAGTATTTCACTTAACCCCGATACAGTTATAAAGACAAGACTTAAAATTGCTGAAACAGAAAACAGACTTGGCATTAAAAACGAAATTATGAACTAAAATTTTTATACTTTTTTTATTTTTTTAAGAGTTAGATTAAAAAACAAAACATTGTTTAGTTTATTTTAGAAATGAATATCATACCATTAATAGAAATAAATAATAAAAAAATTCAAAACTCTGAATTACTAGAAAAACTAAACGAAGATGATTTAGTTTATGTTATAGATATAGATGGAATAAAAAAAAATAATTCAAATTTAGATATTTATCAAAAACTTTCAAAAAAATATCAACTAGATATTGATAGCGCACCTCGAACATTTGGTGATGTAGTAGATGTTTTTATGGCTGGAGCAAAAAATATTACATTGCGTAAAACATATTATCCGCACATAAAACTTGAAAGTATAAGAGAAATTACAGAAAATAAAATCTATGCAAATATTGAAATTTATAATCAAACAGAGTTTTATGATGATTTTTTCTTTGAAGGTGTTGATGGTCTGATAAATTTTTATAGTAGAGAAGAACTTGAACATGATTTTAAAAAACTGGAAGTTATTAAAAATATTTCAATAAAAAATAAAATGTATATCTATGAAAACAATAAACAAAACATTGAGTATTGGAATAAATTTAACCCAGAATGCTTTCTTGTAGATATATCCAATTATTGGGAGTTTAAACAAATATGAATAAAGAATACAAAATAATAATCGCATTTGTATTTAATCGTGCAGGAAAAAAGCAATGAGTTTTTCAGAGTTTTATCTAACATTATCCATGGATTTAAAGTGGTTCACGCCAGATGATGCAAAAACTTTTACAAAAAATGCTATTGAAAATAGTTTATTAAAAGAAGAAAAAGATTTAATTAAACCTAATTTTAACATAGATGAAATAAAAATACCAACGGGATTTTATCCATCTGAACAAATATTGCAACAAAAAGAATTTATAAAAGAAAAAATTGAAAAAAAACAAGATGAAAATATTTTAGATATACTTGTTGAAAAAATAGTTGAAAAATCAAATCTTGATAAAGAAACAATACTAAAGCAGATAAAAGAAATAGAAAAAGAGAAAAATATAACAACTGAAATAGCAGCATTATTAGTTGGAAAAGAATACGCTCTTGATTTTGATGACATATTAGAAAAAACAGAGAAATATGTTTTTTAAAAATTAAATAAAATAAAAAATTTTGGGGGCCAATTACACACCTTTACAATGACTACAAAGTAAACAAAATTCAACAGTAAGACGCCTTATAGATAGAACATTAGCAGAAAAAATATAATAACCTCTTCCTTTATTAGCCCTAAAATACACATTGATCTTTAATTTGGTGGGAGTTTATATGGTTCAAAAAGAAACTGTTTTGAAAATAGCAGAAGCATTCCAACAAGATGTAGGTTACGGACGAGTAAGAATAGACAACCAAACAAGACTTAATCTAGATTTATCAATAGGAGATGTAATAGAAATAGAAGGTATAAAAACAACAGCAGCTGATGTTGCCGCAATAAGAACAGACTTAATAGCTAGGATACAAGTTCTGGATGAACCCGACAAAATACGAACCATAAAAAATGAAGATCTCCTTGAGGATCTAAAGAAAGACCTGGATGCTGTCGACAATTTAATTCGGCAACCTGAGTTCATGGATTTAATGAATAAGCGCTCTAAACCGACAGAGGTCAAGACGAACAGGGTTACGCAGTTTCCCGCTAAG
>JALHTX010000043.1 GCA_022866015.1 Thermoplasmatota archaeon | reverse complement strand
ATCCGAGATCAACCAAACCACCATAAAATTACAGTTGTTGATGATCGGCAACAACGATTACTATCCAGAGCCGCCGAGTTAGATACGGCAAGACCGTAGGGCTTGCTGAGGAACGAAGGCGGAACGGGATTATAAGGGCGCCGCCCTTATTTCATACTCCACGTTATCTCCTTTATTTAGAAATATAGTCCAAAAAGGAATTTCACTTTTATGAATAAAAACGTTTTCACCGTCTTCACCTTCAATAAAACTATATCCTTGTTTAATATTATACCATTTAACTATTCCTTTCATAATTAAAAACCTTTTTTGATTGAAAAAACTATTAATTTTAAATTAAAAATTTCTTAAAAAGAATTCATGCAATTTTTACAAATTTTATCAGAATCTGTATGTTCTTTTTTGATTATATCATTACAACTATCACTTTCAAATACTGGAATCATTTTAGCTCTACATCTAATTATCTTCTTTTTTTTATTTTGTGTTTCATTATTTGATTTTCTTCTTCTATTCATCTTTAAATACCTTCATTTTATCGTTATATTGATAAAAAAACAAAAATGATTTTCATAACTTCATTTTAAAAGACACTAAATCTTTAAGTTTTTATTTAATTATCAAAAACGCTAAGAACTTTTAGGTTTATATAGTTTTACCTTAAAAAAGAAAAGAAAGATTTTGTAAAAAAGTTTATAATCAAGTAACTTTAACTTTTTTCCTAATATTTTGAATATGACTGCAACATTTTAAATATATGGATGTACATATAGTTTTGGGGAAAAAGTATGAAAAATGATAAAATTGAAGAATTTTTAGATAAAGAAATGATAGATGCACCAAATACACGTGATGGTTATCGATGTAATATACAGTCTTATTTTAAAATATTAGATAAAGATATGAATACATATTTTAAAGAGATACCAGAGGATAAAAAAGAACGTGAAAAGGTTTTACAGGAATATGATAATGATTTGAGACGAGCATATGTTATTCAACAAAAAGAACATGGGCGACCTGAGCTTTCAATGAGAACCTTTTTTAATAGTATTAAACAGTTTATGGTTTCCAACGATAAAATGTTTAAAGACTTGGATTTTTGGGATACATTAAAAGCACGTACAAAAGGTGCAGAACCAAAGAGTGATGAAGCAATACTTAATGCAACAGATATTAAAACAATTCTTAGTCATGGTAATGCTTGTTCTCGTGCATTGTTTTTAATGTTAGCTTCTAGTGGTAGACGTATATCTGAAATACTTGCTTTAACACCTAATGATGTTCATGTTGATGAGATACCTTCTTGGGTAAATATAAAAAAAGGATTGACTAGAGATTCTACAAAAACCAGACAAAAGACATATCAATGTTTTATTTCAAATGAAACAGCAGATGCATATAAAGCTTGGATGAAAGAAAGGGATTATTACCTTAAAGTTAGTAGTAAAAAACATTATTTCAACAATAATAACATCAATGATCTCAGAGTTTTTCCTATGAGTTATCATAATGCTCTTGCTATCTGGAAAAACCTTTTGATGAGAGCAAAACTTGTTGAAATTGAACACTTTAAGGCAAAAAAAACAGGTAAAATGCTTAGAAGACCTAAAAAAGAAAAGAAGATTGATAGAATATTGATGCATCCACATAGTTTGCGTAAGTTCTATCGAAGTTATCTTGGAGATGCTGATCTTGCTGAATATTTGATGGGGCATTCTACTGTACTTACAAAGGCTTATCGTCAGATGAAACCCGAGGATCTAGCAAAGAAATATCTGGGTGTTATGCCTAATGTTACAATATTTGAAGTACCGCCTAATCTTGAAAATATAAATCAAGAAATATTGAATTTAAAACAGCAATTGGATAACAAAGACAAACAGATAAACGATATGAACTCAAAACTTCTCATGTTACTTGCAGAAAGAGAATTAAAGAAATGAAGCTGCTTCGTTATTCTTTAAACAGTGATGTTTCTGCTTGATAAAAGAAGCCGATTTTAAACCATAAATGATTCATCGGAAATCCTCCTTTCTTTAAATATTCAATATATTTTTTATTATTTTT
>JALHTX010000410.1 GCA_022866015.1 Thermoplasmatota archaeon | reverse complement strand
GCTATTGGCACGATTTTTTTAGCAACATCGACAACTATTGCCCTTAGAATTCTAACAGATATTGATTTATTAGAGTCTCATGTTGGACTAACACTACGTACTGCATTGGTTGTAAATGATGTTCTTGCCATGGTGTTTTTTGCTTTGGTGTTTGGTGTCGGTAACTCACTTGTTCTCTTGTTACAAATTTCTCTCTTTTTCCTCGTAACCATTGTTATTGGTTTTCTCGTTGTTCGGTATATGCTAAAGAAGAGTACGAAAAGTTATTCAGCTTCAATTGCGCTCACAAGCGGCCTTTGTATTTGTTTTTTATTTGCAGCGTTTGCTGAGAATATGGGTCTTACTGCGATTATTGGAGCGTTTATCGCTGGTCTTTTTATCAAAAAAACATCACAGGCCGGTGTCGTCGCTGAATATGTTAAAACCATTGGGTATACATTTTTTGTTCCTTTGTTTTTCGTATGGATCGGAGCAAGCTTTAACTTTTTAGCTATTTTTCAATCAAATCAAATTATGTCTATCTTACTCTTCTCTGTTGTGTTTATTGTTTTTGCTATGCTTGGAAATTTTATTGGTAGTTCATTCGGTGCACGAATTGCTGGATTTAAACGCAGAGACGCGATCAGTGTCGGCATCGGTATGATGCCGGTGATGGGAGTTGCATTGATTATTGTCTCAACCGGGATTGATAGAGGTATATTCGGTGATCCTAGTGGTTTTCTTGCTAACCAAGTAAAAACAGCAACCCTGCTTCTTATCTTTACTAGTTGTTTTGTTAGCCCTGTTCTGTTCAAGCGGAGTATGGGATTTTCGTTGTTTAAAAAAAATATGAAAACAAAAACGAAACTCTCAAGTTATCGTCATCCCCATTGTGTTAAATGTGATTATCCTTTGCGTTTTAGTCCAAGGAACAATAAATGGTTCTGCGATAGATGTCAAAACTTTAGTATATTGCCAACGAAACGCTCGTCTGCTTTGAAACTTGAAAGTGGAGATCGAACTGATTATATCATCCGTTATGTTATCGGTGCTATGACAATTGTCATGTTAACCTTTGCGATTCAAATGTCAGTTAACATTTCATTCTTTGACAAGATATTTGCGATTCTTGGCATTTTTATTGGTACCACACTTGCGTTTCTTACACTCCAGTATTTCCGTACAAATCGTAAAACAACACTTTATAAAATATACCATAGATAGTATGAGATTTAAACTTCGAGTCGGTATCACTTCTCCTATATTTTTATCTTTTTTACAGGAGAAAACCATAGTTTTTATTACGAATTATAAATTTTAGTCTGAAAAAAGAGACTTCAACTCGAAGTTTAAATCTAATTTTTAGTATAGGATTTAATCCTAATAGTTATAATGGTCTTATCGAAATTTGAGTTCATATTTTTTACTATCTGATAAGCAAGATGTTTTAACTTTTCCTGCATAGGTTACCCCTTTATATTAATGCCAAGATAGATGAGCGCCCAGCTGATATAGAGGGTGAGTAGGATCATGATTACTGCAGCAATAATGAGACCAAGGAAAATTGTAAGTAGAGATTTGGAGAATTTTAAGTTAAAGAGGTACGCTATCAAGGCACCGGTCCATGCACCAGTGAAAGGGACCGGTATCGCAACAAACAAAAATAAACCAAGATATTCGTACTTTATGATTCGTTCGTTTGCTTTCTTTCGTGTTCGTGCAAACAACCAATCCATGATCTTTACCCAAAAAGTGTATTTCCGGAGAAATTTTTCAACATAGTGAAAAAAAAGAAGGATGAATGGGATTGGTAAAATGTTACCTGCAATAGCAAGAGGAAACGCCTGCCACCATTCCCATCCGTACTGTAGCATCGAAAACGGTATCACATATCGTGCTTCGAGCCAAGGAAACATTGAGAAAAAAAAGATTTGAAACCATTGTGGTAAGACCTCAAGCATAGCTTAGACTCCAGGAACCTATTACTATTTATTTTTTATAGATAAATTTGTTTCTGGTTAAAGATGTAACCACTTCTCTTTGCAATTCCAATATATATTAATTACTTATAAGGATGCTCCTAATTAATATTTAACAGTATACGACTTGTTTTTTTACCGATCCTTTTTTTCTTTTTATTCATAATCTTTTTAACAATATGTTTTATACTGTGAAAAATGGACTTAATCGAAATACTGCTTGGAGCGATACATGATCCAATCGCATATTCGATTATATTTTTTATCTATGTTATTCTGACAGTTTTGATTCTTCCCATCCCAGTTGAGATTGGTTTGTTTAACCCTTATATTCACCCTGTGCTACTGATTTTTATCTTATCCTTGGGGAAGGGTGTTGGTTCTTTTATAGCATTTGAAATTGGGACAAGAGTCCGTGATGCCCTCAAGAAAAGATCTATTGGAACCCCATTAACAAAAAAAATTGTTGCATGGTGTGAACGATTTGTCCTGAAATATGGTTATTATGGTCTTTTCATCATAATGAGCATACCCTTAATGTTGGATTCTATCACTGTCTATTTATTCTCTTTGTTGAATCCTAAGGATGATGGTAAAATAGCTATGACTAGAACGTGGTTTGTTCTGATAAATATAGCAGCGGGTGCTGTGAGAGGTATAATCATTCTTTTGGTAGCCTACTTTTTCAGTTTTAGACTTGTATAAGACCCTGACATTATATTATATATTAAACAGATATAAAACTATAATTCTTACTATTAAAATGAAGTTTGAAGTTACTTCCCAGCATAAATGTGTTAATAAATTTTGATTAGCCGCAAGAAAGATATATCATTCTTAAAATAACACCTACGTGGAAAAAGCGGAGAAAAAATCTAGAACATTAAAAATCTCTATTATTGTAAGTGTTCTGCTGAGCATTATAATTATTTTAGTTATTCTAAAACTTACCCTTGATCCAACCACAGTTAATCAATTATTACATGCAAATATTCGCTATGAATATTTTCTATTGGCTGTTTTTTTAAATGTTCTCACGTGGTTCATATGGGGTACCCGTCTGATGGTACTAAGTAATGCGACTGACAAAAATGTACAAATTGGTTTGTGGGGAAGCACAAAAATAGTAATCGCGAATCTTTTTTTAGCAAGCATATCTCCTTCAATGGCAGGTGGCGAGCCTGTACGAATCTATCTGCTAAAAGAAGATGGCATGAGCCTGGGAGGGGCAACTGCTTCAGTATTAGGTGAGCGATTGATCGATGCAATATTTGTTCTGATATGTATTCCTTTTGCTCTTTTTATTTTCAAGGACCGCATAGATAATAAGATTCTGAATACCGGATTATTAATAGGCGTTGCTGTGTTTATACTATTTGTAGCAATATTCCTGTATGCCATTAAATATCCTGATAAAGTTAAATCATTTTTGACTTCTTTAGAACTTAAGATTGCCAAACTTTTTAAGAGAAAAGAACACACAAAACTTACGGATTTTATAAACAGAGAAGTAGATAACTTTCACAATAGTATGGTTTTTTTTGTAAGAGATGGGAAAAAAGCATTCTGTATTGGCGGTGTTTTAACGGTTGCCTATTGGTTCACGGGATTTTTGATTCCCTCAGCCCTTCTCGTAGGATTAGGCTTACCCCCATACATAATTGAATCCTTCGCTGCACAAATATTACTGCTTGTGATTATCATGATGCCTACTACTCCGGGTAGCAGTGGTGTCACTGAGGTAGGAATGGCTGGTCTATATAGCGTGATACTTGGTTCGCAAAATCTATATCTTCTAGGTGTTTTTGTTGTTCTGTTTAGATTTATAACTTATCATATTGGCCTTATTGCAGGTGCGATATTCCAGTATAGAATATTCAAATCCCTAACCTCGTTTTCTCTAGATACACTTACTAAACAAAAATAGTTTAGAACAGTTTTTTCCTAGATTAAGTTAGTTAAGAAAAAATTATTTAACAAATCTTGAAGTAAGAATAATCGGTAAAACACACATAGTCGCTAAAAACGAAAAACCAATTAATAATATAACAACGGTACCAAATTGAAATAGCATAGGGGTATTTGCTACATATACAGCTAGCAATGCAAATATTGTAGTTGTTGCTGCTCCAACTAATGACCATCCAGTTGTTTCGACTGCTGTTGTTACTGCATCGATTTTAGACAACCCATTTGCTCTTTCTTCTTTTACACGCTGGGTCATTTGTATGCTATAATCTATCCCAGTACCTACCATGATAGAAGCAACAGTTAAATTTAACATATTGAGTGGAATGTTTAATGAGACTAAGGCGCCTGGTTCCCATGCTAAAACAACTAAAACTGGTATTAACGCAAAGGATCCAATCTTTATTGAGCTAAAACCAATAATTAAGCATGATAACACAAGTAATAGAGCAATAGTCAAAGATGATGCTTGTGAACCCATTATCTGTTTATTGACCTCAACTGTTATAACATCTTGACCAACTAGTTTGGATATATGTCCATTATTAGGAATATTGGTTTTAGATGCAATTGCGTTTATTTTACCAACTATTATTTCTTGCTCTTGAACACTTTTATCAGCAGGGAAGTAAACAATGATGACTGTTTTAGAATAATCTTCATTAATTAAACCATTTTCAGCAACCGTCTCATATATAATATCCTGTATTATATCTAGTATTTTTTCTTTAATTGTAGTTTGTTTAAGTGTCTCATTTTTCTCAAGTTCATCACCAATTGAGAAGGAGAATACTCCGGTTTTCATAATCTCTGCATCTATTTGATAGACAGCATCGATGACCTCATTATAAGCAAGTTCTGGAGTTTCTAAATTAGCTATTTGCCCCAATAGATCGTTTATTTTCTTAATTTCATCAGCAATAGAAACCACTGATACACCAGTAGTTCTAATCTCCTCCTCCATTTTATAGATAGCTTCTATAACCTCAGGATTTTTAAAACCATCAGCATCAGTTTCAACTACTAACGCGTTTAAGTTAGTACCACTACCAAAAACATTTGAATACTCAAATAGACTTTCTAATTCAGGAACACCTTCTGGTGCACTCTCATAAAAATTAACATCTGTTTTAACGATAGGAATTAGAAGTAATGACATTATAACAAAGAAAATTGCAATAGGGAAAAGCCTTTTTCTATGTTTAATAATAAAATTAGCAAATTTTTTCCATCTAGGTTCAGTTTTATGCTTTTCAAACTTTAAAATAATACACAAACATGGAACAAGAATAACAGCTGAAATAAATGCAAAAGAGATACCAATCGTACATGCTAAACCAAAGTTTGCCATAGGAGGCATATTTGAAGTCATCAATGAACCAAAACCAACAATAGTTGTAACTGCACACATCAAAACTGCTTTCCCAGTTCGACCCAGGGTTTTTTCCACACGTTCTACTAAATCCTGAATATCACGTTCTTCAGCAAATCGATTAGCAAGATAAATTGAATAATCTACACCAAGTCCTAATAGGAGTGCTATAGCTGCAATAGTAAGAATAGTCATTTGAGGTGCTAATATGCCAAGTGAACCAAATGTTAAAATCACTGCGTATCCAAGTGGCATGAATCCTATAAGAAGACCTTTAAGTGTTCTATGGAAAAATACGACTTTCTAATTATCGGAGCAGGAGGAGTTGGACTTGCAGCTGCAATGTATGCTGCGCGCCTAGGAATGAAAACACTCGTCTTAGGTTTCTCACACGGCTCAGAACTTCCTGTTGGAG
>JALHTX010000409.1 GCA_022866015.1 Thermoplasmatota archaeon | reverse complement strand
TGAAGAATTAGCAATAATCGCATTAAAAAATAATAACATAAAAAATAAAATACAAGTAGCGAGAGATGGCGTAGAGGCTTTGGAATATCTTTTTGGTTCTGTTGATGGTGAAACGCTTAAATGTGTTGGTCCATTGGTGGTTCTTCTTGATATCAAGTTACCCAGGATAAATGGACTTGAGGTGTTAAGAAGAATAAAGTCGCATCCAGAAGCGAAAAAAATACCTGTTATACTATTGACGTCATCCAGCGAAGAGAAAGACATAATAGAATCTTATTGTCTCGGTGCAAACAGCTATATCAGTAAACCTGTGGATTTTAACAAATTTATGGAAATAGTGAATCAAATTGGTTTGTATTGGTTGGTACTGAACAAGCAATTACCTTAGATACAAATCTATGAAAAATCGATTCCAAGAGTTGCTGAAATCTTCGAAAAAGAAGTTACTGGGAACGAAATGCACTGCAAGATGCAAGGCAATGAAAAATGTCTGTTTAGAATCATGGAGAAAAAAGAATCGGAAGAAAAAACAAGACAAAGAATTAGGAAGATATTGAAATGAAAACAGAACATATGAAGAAGATAAAAGATACATTCAACGATTTACCAGAACACTGGCTACTGTTATTCGTAATTAACACCGAAGATTATCTGGAGAAAAATATGGCTATTCTAAACGAAGTATTAAAACAAGAAGACGCTATTTGCGTTTATATTACCTTAAACCGACCTTACTCAACATTAAAAAAAATTTTAGAGAAAAACAACATCAACACAGACAAATTGTTCTTCATAGACTGCATAACAAAAACATTAGATGCTGAAAAAGAAGAAAAACAATGTTTGTTTTTAGAAAACCCGCGGAATTTGACGAACCTAGCAATAGCAATAGATGAAATCATAAACACGGTACCATCAAAGAATAAATCGTTGTTCGTTGACTCCATTAGCACATTGTTGATTTATAACAGGGTTGAGACGGTATCAAAGTTTATGCATGTTCTCACAGGAAAGATACGGGTTTTAAATTTAAACGGTGTTCTAATTTCTACCGAAAAAGAACTTGACCCTGAATTAGATGATCAACTAAATCTACTTGTTGACAAAACTGTAGATTTAAGCAAATAAAATATAAAGGAGATATGAAAGAAGGAAAAAAATATTGTTGATGGTGTTGAAAAGTGCAGGAAGAGATTGTAACTACTAATAACAAAATGATTGAACTTAAAAATTATGAAAGTGTTTTAATAGTTGAGGATGCGAAATCCTTACGAGTAACAGTAAATAATATTTTAAAAATTCTTCAAGATAAACCTGTTATTTATCTTAATTTAACTAATATATATAATTCATTAATGTCAGATTTAAAAAAGGATGGGATAAAGATAAATAATATTTTATTTATTGACTGCATTACACAAATAGTTGGAGGTAATGACAGCAACCAAGAGAATGTTATATTTATTAAAAACCCAAATGATTTAACCAGTATAGGAATAGCGATCTCTCAATTTTTTGAAAGCATACCTGATGAGAAATGGCTTATTTTATATGCTTTTAGTATTTTGAAAATTTACAATAAAGAAGATACTATCTTAAGGTTCATTCAATCTATTTTTGAAAACGCATCAGCAAATAATGCAAAAATTGTTATTTTATCAACACAAATAAAAAATGAAAATCTAATTAAAAAAATGGCGCTTTTTTTTGAAAAAGTTGTTATGGGGAATGAGTGAAAATGATGCAAAAAAAAAGTGAACAAAATACTATTTTTAATATGTCGAAAATCAAGGAGAATATAGAAAAGGAATTAGGAAAAAATGAAACAATAAAACAAGACGTTAAGATTTTAGAGCAAAAAATACAAAATACCACTGAGAACTTGAAGAAAGATAAAAAGATGAAAACATATGTTTTAACAGGTGTTCCCGGATTTGATGAGCTATTTGAAAAAGGCATACCAAAAGGTTCTAATGTTCTAATTGCGGGGGGTGCAGGTTCAGGAAAAACCATTTTTTGTCTTCAAATACTCGAGTACCATGCCTCACGCGGGGAAAAATGTTTTTACATGAGTTTTGAAGAATCTGAAAAAAGATTAATGGAACATATGGAGGATTTTGGTTGGAATCCAGAAAAACTTATAGCTTCAGGTAACCTAAAAATCAAGAGGTATCTACCTAGCGATATACATTATTTATCTGAAAAAGGTAGCGATAATGCTATGTTTGCAAAAGAAGAGGACAGCCAACTTTTACAGTTAGAGCCAGTAACTTTAGAAGAAGACTATAAACCTGATTTTGTTGTCATTGATTCGCTTACAGCAATTGCCTCGTCATTTTTGGGGAAAGAAGGTTCTTACCGGTTCTATGCTGAGCGACTATTCAGGTTTTTTGAAAAAATTGGGAGTACAAATTATTTTACTACAGAGACATTACAGATGCCGGAAACTTTTTCACAAACAGGTGTTGAGGAGTTCTTAGCTGATGGAGTGATTGTTTTCTACAAAAATAAACAATGGAGCATGAGACAAAGAGCAATTGAAGTGTTGAAAATGCGTGGTTCAAAACATCAAGAGAAAATAGTTGCAATTAAAATTTCTGATAATGGTTTGATTGTTTATCCAAAACAAGAGGTTTTTGGTGAGATGGAAACCAAATAAAATTCATATTTATAGTGATCCCCAAACCAGATGTAAACAACTGTTGTAGAAATGAGTTTGTTGGACTCGAAAACAATTTTTTTTTTATTCAACCCCTTCAAAAGCTATCTGCATATCAATTTCTATGACTGTTAAAGTTAGATTAGCGGTGACTCTAATGACTTCCGAGACTGCATCATCCGATTTTTTCCATTTTATTTTCATATCCATTATCCGCCCTTTAAAATAAAAATTTAAAAACAAAAAGTGATATCACACCAAGAACAAAACTGTACCGAACCCCTGAAGAAAGTTTACCGTCCATCATGAAACCACCAATCATACCTGCACCAATACCTTGAACAAAAACAAATGAACACAAAGAGTATTTTAATGCCATTGGATCCACCGTATTTATCATTAAACCAGCCATTCCTACCGTGTTTTTCTGACTCTCGAAAAATGACTTGAACAGTGTATTATTAACTATCATAATTATTCCAAGGAACACAAAAAAACTCATTATAATTACAATGGTAT
>JALHTX010000408.1 GCA_022866015.1 Thermoplasmatota archaeon | reverse complement strand
TAGGAGAAATGTGGTCTAGTGCACTAAATCAATACATGAAAACCCATATAATTAATGATAGCGTTGAATATAAAACAGTTTTTGAATGGGAATTATTTGGAGATCCAACTCTATCTATTAGAGACCAATCAACACCACCTGAAATACCACAAAAACCATCTGGTCCAACAACTGGAAAACCTGATGTACAACTTACATTTAATTCATCAACAACTGATGTCGATGATGATCAAGTTTATTATCTATTTGATTGGGGTGACGGGGAATTTTCAGAGTGGATTGGACCAAAAAACTCGGGCCAAGAAGTAACAGCAAAGCATTCATGGGCTTCTGAAGGCGATTTTTCAATTAGAGTAAAAGCAAAAGATGAGCATGGAGTACAAAGCGGATGGAGCGAACCCTTTTCAATAATCATGCCAAAGGCAAAAAATTTACAACTACCGTTATTGCTAAGGTTACTTGAAAAAATACCACTCCTAAAATTATTTTTTAATTTTTAAAAAATAAACATCAAGTGTTTCATCATTGAATCTACAACTATTCACAATTTCAAAAATAAAATTATTTTTTTTAATTAAACTCTCAAGTTTTTCTCTATTGGAAAGACTACTGAACACAAAATAAACCCTGCCATTTTTTTTTTAAAAAACCTGATACCTGATTGATAAAACGCTCAATAACTTCAAGACCATTTAAACCACCACTAACTGCTTTATCAAACCAACCAGAACCACCGACTAACTCTTTTTTAGAAGTTGGCAAGTAAGGTGGATTAAAAATAATTACATCAAAACTATTTTTAGAATCTAAAACAGAGAAAAGATCTCCGATACGAACATCAAAACTACCTTTAAGGAGGCTTTCATTTACAAGAAAATTTTTCTTTATAAGTTCCACTGCAAAAGGATTAACATCACAACAGATAACATTAGCACCAAGGCTTGCACAATAAAGTGCTATTAACCCACAACCTGAACCTACCTCAAAAACAGAATTCCCTTCAGATACAACTACGGAATCTGCTAATAAATAAGTATCCTCTGCAGGTTCATAAACCTCTGGATGTAATTCAATTGTTAAATCTTTAAACGTAAAAGATTTATTTGCACTCAAAAACGTTCAACCTCAAAAAAAAATAATAAATATATACTTTTTATGCTCTTTTAAAAAAAAATAAAAAGGTACCTAGTATAATTTTTCTAACATTAATATTAAAATATCCAAAAATTAATAAATCTTAATCGCTTATTATAATATATCTTGAAGGAGGTAATTAATGAAAAAAACTACATTAAAATTACTATCTTTCTTAATATTAATTACACTACTCAGTAGTACAATAATTACAGCAAATACAACAATACAAAAAATAGAAATACAAAATATAAATCCAAAAATCCAAGAAATAATAGATAAAATAAATGAAACACTTGTAAGAAATTTTATGGAATACCTAGTATTAGAAACAGGATCAAGATACACAGGAACATACGGCTGCCAAAAAGCAGCAAAATACATATACCAACAATTTGAAAACATGGGTATACAAACAAGATACCAAAACTGGAGTTCTTGGGGAAACCGATGGAACCCAGGTCTTTTCAAATCGCAAAACATTATAGGAACAAAACCTGGAACAGACCCAGATTCTGACGAAATAATAATCTTTAATGCACACTACGATACAGTTAAAGAAACAGCTGGAGCAATTGACGATGGATCTGGGACAGTTGGTGTTCTTGCAGCAGCATACGTATTAAGTCAATACAGTTTCAAAAGAACAATGGAATTTGTAACATTTTCAGGAGAAGAAATAGGCTTATGCGGAAGCCATGCATATGCAAGAGAACTATATGATAAACAAACACCAGTACTCGTAGAATTTAATGCTGATGAGATTGGAAAAGCAACATCAAAAGAAACAGGAAAATCAATTAGACTCTCCATCACAGAAGATTCAGGATGGATCGCGGATACAATGGAAAAAATGACAAAAGATTACGGATTTAATTTTAACATTACAAGATGGGGAATAGATAGAGATGCAAAGAAAGGTGGAAGTGACTATTTTGAATTCATACAACTAGGATATGAATCAGTCGCGGTATGGCAAGGCGAATGGGATCCATATATGCATACACCTCAAGACAACATAAATAATGTAAACTTCAGCTATCTTGTAAATACTACGCGGCATATTGCTGCAACAATGGCGATACTAGCAGATATGGATATAGAACAACCACAAATCTATATTGCAAACCCGAGATTTGGAAAAATATTTTTTAATGATAACGAAAAGAAAACCTACAAATATAAAAAACCCATAATAATCGATGAAACAAACATCTATCCCGAAGTAAAACAAGGAACATATCCTATAAAAAAAGTAGAGTTTTACTATGACAACAAACTACTTTTTACAGATACAGAAAAACCATATGAATACATGCTAAATAAAATATCAATTGGTTTTCACAAAATAAAAGTTATAGCCTATGATACAATCGGAAACAATGCAACAGATGAAATAAAGATACTATTTTTAAACATACTAAAAAACAACTAACTTTTTAATCTATAACAACATTTTTAAAAAACATTATACATTTCAAGATTTAAGGATGTTCACATTATGAAACTAGCACTAGTTACAATGAGACCAAAAATTGCAGATATAAAATCAAACCTACAAAAAATGGAAAAATACATAAAAAAAACAAAAGCAGACATGTATATTTTTGGGGAGATGAGTATCACAGGATACCCATTAAAAGATGAACTTAGAGATTATGCAGAATCAAAAGATGGAAACTTAATAAAAAAAATAAAAAAACTAGCAAAAGATAACAAAGCATATATCATTGCGGGATTACCAACAAGAGATGAAAAAGTACAAGGTATTATCTATAACTCTGCAATACTTGCGCATCCAGATGGAAAAGTTGACATTTACAACAAATGGTTTTTGCCAACATTTGGACCATTTGAAGAAAAAATATTTTTTGATGAAGGAGAAAGCCTAACTATATCGGAAACAAAGTTTGGAAAAATAGGACTTATTGTTTGCTACGATATATTTTTCCCAGAAATCTGCAAAGCATATGCCTTATTGGGATGCGATATAATAATATGTATATCTGCATCACCTTCCATAACACGCAAGTATTTTGAAATATTAATACCAGCGCGAGCAATAGAAAATACAGTTTTTATGGTTTATACAAACATTGTAGGAACACAGGAAAATCTAGTATTTTGGGGTGGTTCTCAAGTATATGATCCTTTGGCAAACGAATTAATTAAAGCGCCATACTTTAAAGAAAGTATAGTAACCTGTGATATAAATTTAAAAGATATTGAAAAAGCTAGGGCAAATAGACCAGTTATAAGAGATGTTAGACCTGTAATATACAATGATTTATATGAAATATCAAGAAAACATAAAATCATCAAGAAAAAATAACAAGAAAAACAATTTTTTAAAAAAAAAATGACATCCTCCCAAAGTAAATCCATCTAAAGATGGGGGTATCCCATACTTTAACTTCTTTTAATGTAACATGAAGGAACGCAAACCACTCTGCTTAAAACATATCGACCCCTCAGATAGGTGGGTCGAGAAGTATTAAGCGATGGGTTTGCTCAAAACTTGTCCTTCATGTTACACAAATATCAGCATTTCAATCCAAACAAGTATCAGCTGGATGTTAAGATTGCAACAGTGCGAAGTGGTTT
>JALHTX010000407.1 GCA_022866015.1 Thermoplasmatota archaeon | reverse complement strand
TATATCCTATCAGCTTGTATATTACTATACTAAGGATTTACCTAGTAGTAGACCAGGTAACAGAGGAATAAGAGGTAAAACCCTGGAAGTTTTGAAACAATTACTTAATTATGGATATGTTGACTCAACTAGAAGCTGTAGTCAGAATCTACATACTTTACGGAAACATTTTCCAGTTATTCAAAGAGCCCAAGTTGATGGCAAGTCTTTCTATTTTCTAAATGATAAGAATAAAATAACTTTGAAAGCAGTACTTGAAAAACGGAAATCAAAGATTATAAGCTATCATGATCTTGCTCGAATATCTAAAGTGTTCAATGTTAATCTAACATCATTTGAAAAGAATGAGTTAATAGGTAAAAAGGAGAAATATATTTTACCAATTATTCGCAGAAAAAATGGTGGTTTTGTATCAAGTTACAAGAAAAACCAAACAAAATTAGACGATTTTAATAACGATAATGCTTTCTTTCGTAGAAACAAGACTTTTAAATCACAAAAAATTCATTATTCTAAAAAGGATTCTCTTCTGGAAAAAATTGATTCCTTCGTAGATTTTTACATTCGGAAGTACTGTCGAACAGTAGTTCCGAAAGTAGATTTATCACTTGCCGAATCCAATTAAAAACGATGTCATCGAACACACAAACAGACTATTTTTACAATCAAAACGAGTGATCTTGCATGAAATGGTAATAATGTAGGTAATAATATTGATGAAAAACAAGATCCAATTCTATTCAACACTAATCAATAAGAAGAAAAAAACAAGAAAACCTAGCATTATTCATCCGCCTGGGTCAATCATATATAATACAGTCCCAAAGTACTTCGACGTCAACAAGTGATCTTCTTTTACAATTCCAAACAGAGCAAGCCAGATAAGAATATCTGCAAGAATCCACAGGTTATAGAGCAATACGGAGAACATGAAGTAAAACAATCTGATGAGATAGTTCTTTGAGGTTGTCTTTGGAAGATAGGATTGTTTTTTTACTTTATAGCTTGATTCTATGCCCCAACGCTTACCATAAAGAAGGAATAAACGTTCTGTCAGGTTTACATCATTTTCATCGAACACTTCGTTGGTGGCAAATGCATATTTCATTGTCGCTCCATTATCGTTTGTCTCTTTGAGTATCACCATATTGAACGTTGTATCTGCCATTACAAAATCAGTGATGACAGCTGGCGCAGGAGTAACCTCTAATATGTGTTTTACTGTAGAGATATGCGTGCAGGGCATCAGATATTTTAAATGATGGCGATGGAAGAGTTTAATAGATCCAGAATCAAAGAATCCACGATCAACGTATACTCGGTGAATCTTGATGCGCTCTTGGGTGTATTGAAGTAAATTCTCTAAAACTTTGTTCTTATCATCGAAGGGTCCAACAGGCAATGCCAATAATGTAAATCGTTTACCTGGTTCCACGATGTTGATGGTAGCAAACTTGTAGCATTTGGTTGTCCCCCGCTCTGGTTTCTTTCCCACAACCATTGTAGCACTACGATCTCCGTAGAAGTACCATTCTGTAAAGTCAATTGCAACATCGTATCGTTTCCGTATATCGAAGGTGTTAGCTTGTCGGGCCATCTCCCAGACAACTTCAAATAATGTGGTAAACATTTGATGGAGGTCTCTGTAATTCTTGTAGTTTTTCAGATGATACAATAAAGTGTCTGCATCGGGATTATTCTTGCCTCGTAACTCTTTGTATGTTTTGCTTCCATTCTCTGCGAAGTCTTTGGTCATCCCCATGTGGATCATGAGGTCGATAAATTGTGTTTTTTTGTAGATGGTATTGTTTTTCAGATTGAGATTGATGAATGGTGAGAATCGTTTCTTGAATAGTCGGCAGATCTCCTTGGTTTTATCGTTCTTCTGTAAGTACTGGTTTCGTTCTCTGGTTTCTTTACATGGTTTCTCAGGTTCTAAGGTTTCAACATCAAACAATATGCCAAACTTCTCAGAAACCTCTAGAATTTTTGATACTGTAAAATCAATAAGCACTTTAGTGTCGGCGTCAAGTATATGATTGATGAAATAACTTATAGTGGTCTGATCTGGAGTTATACTAAAACCAAGTTTAAATTTATCAGCAGGATGTCTTTTCAAATATCTAACAAGCCTTGTCTGGAATCTAAACCCTTTTAACTTCTGGAATAAAACAAGTTTGACAAGTGATTCATATGGAAACTTTATCTTCCTATATTCTTGGTTTCCAAATATGGATGCATTAAAACTTTTGAGATAGTCCGCTATAGAAATATTCTTTTTTTCTTTGAATTGTTCGAATGTTTTATAAATCTCCAGTTCTATATTTTTTCTGGAGATATTTGGATTGCTTGACCGCATTCAATGTCTCCAGCCTGAGGGAGCCGTAAACTCCCTTTAGGCACTTATACCCTTATACACCCATATATCTTATAGGCATATAAACTTTGCCCTTAAGGGTAAAAGTATATAAGTATCCAATTTTATTAATGGATGATAACTATGGGAGCAATCAAGGTAATCTTGCCAGATGAATTGGAAGAAAAATTCAGAAATGAAGTTTTCAAAAGCAAGGGGATGAAAAAAGGTAACATCACTATCGCTATAGAAGAAGCAATCAATATGTGGATAGATACTCAACAAGAAAAGAGAAGCGATGCGGCAAAAAAAGCATGGAAAACTCGTAAGGAATCAGAACAGTAACACCTGGGAAAACTATGAGTGAAGTTGAAAAGCATACTCAGATGAAACATCGTTTACTTGGCGTATATCTATCTATTTGCACAAAAAATGTTAAGAGTCAAAAAAGTCATGATTTTATTGTCGTAGACCTTTATGCAAATGATGGTACTGCTTATTGGCCTGGTGGAGATGAACCATGGGAAGGATCTGCAAAAATAATTGCAAAATGGGTATCCAAAGCTGGTGGAAATGCCTTTTGTATTTTAAATGAAAAGGACACCACTTTGATAGAAAATTTAAAAGAAAATACGAAAGAATATCAAAGTGTAATCAGGGAGATTTTTCCTGAAGATGCAAATACAATCTATCAACATATCCTTAACAAGTATGTTCCTATGGATGCTCATTCAATTTTTTTATTAGATCCATATAACCATACCGAATTAAAATTTTCAACTGTTGAAGGAATAGCAAAACACTGTAAAGAAGATCATTATCGTGGTGAATCTTTTATAAGAAGACCAGAACTTATAATTAATCTACCGACATTCTCAATTCTAAAGAGTCAAACGCAAAATGAACAATTAATAACTGACTTCTTTGGCACAGATATTTGGATAGAAGAACTGAAGAAAGCAAAGAAAAGACGCATGTCACAACCAGAAGTACTTTTGGAAGTGTATACGAAACAATTAGGTAAGTTTTATTCAACTGATGGGATTGTCCCTATTGAGATTAGGACACTTGAATTTAATGCTCCTATTTACTATCTGATTTTCGCAGCGACTCATCCTGTGGCGAAAACAATCCAGCAATCATTCAAGACATGGGTTGCCAGGAAAATCAAAGATTTCCGTAGAGAAGGATTTGATTTAAAGGATATTGCTGAAGCAAAAAGGCAGCATCTAACTACCATCGAATCATTTGAAAGGAAATCATAAAATACAATTACATTTTATTTTTCTAAAATCTAGCCCCAGCTTATTCCACATGTCTATAGTCTCCTTGCAAAGACCTATGTCATGATAATGATAATGATCTTTTAATAGATTAATTAATGTTGAATACATTAACAACCTTGATTCTGTGCTGATTTTCTTTCCCCAGTTGCTTGTTTCAGTAAGGTACTTGGTCCACGTAGTATCATGAGAATTGTTAATCGTTGATTGTAAACCTCTGAGAGAACCAAGTGTTATTCTTTCGGGTTCAAAATTGTCAAAGATTTTATTCACTAATGCCGAATAGCTCTGTTTCCAGTTAGTAATCGGGACCATGGGATCAATCCTGACCCTGACTTCATAGCCAGCATAGTAGAGCGATCTTGCAGCCTTGATTCGCTCACTGACTTTCGGTGCTTTTTCCCATTTATCCGCAACTTTAAACGAGTTCAAACTGAAGCTAGCTATAACGTGATTTTGAGCATCAATTTTAAGGAGATTCTCCACCAATGTTGATTTGGTAAGTATGAGAAGTTTGTGTTTATCTTGGCTCATAATCATGGGAATAATACTTTTTGTCAAGGGTGCGCCATCATTTTCAAATAGCAAGGAATCAGAAAGTTCACCGCTATTCAATAGAAAACTACCGTTGACTTCTGTGAGGAATTGGGAAAGATGATCCATGATAGTTTTAATGTCCTTCAATCGTGGTTTCTTTCCTCCTTTAAGAAATCGATAAGTTCCGTTAAGGTAGCACCAGGAACAATTGAAATTGCATCCATTAGCCCACTTTAACTCATAGAAATGAGGGCATACTACATCAGTAAGATCCTTTGGAAATGGGGTCTTATCGAATAACTTTATAATTGAGCCATCCTTGATTTTGCCAATTGGAAACTTATTATTGCGATCCCCCCCAGTATTCATAATCCCGTTTCTTAACCGTCTTTTATTATTTAAGTTAACCGAGAGGTTGTCGAATCTATTCCCAATCATATTTTTCTCTCCTTTTTTGCCTTATCAACGCTGATGCCCCAATCGCTCAATGTTTCCTTATGTTCCATCATCCATTGTTTGATAATGAAGCTAACCACATCCGACTCTGATTTTCCAACAATTTTCACTAGATGTTTGACTACGTATTTCGTGTAATCTTCAGTATAGACTTGTAACTTATTTTCCACAGAATACGTAATAATTATCCTCCCTATAATGATTTGTATATAATTCATATATGATTCACATATACATACCATTATCAATCCTAAATCTTTCACTTTATTGGGAAAAATGGGATTAATAGAGGAAATTAATGGTCAAAAGGTAAAGGCCACTATCGATGGTTCATTATCGGACATGTTAAAAGAAATTATCAAGAAATATCATGATCCGAAATCATCTCCTAGCGAATACTACGTCGTCACCTCATTGATCAACCCAATCCTGGAATATTAGATTTACCATGTTGGATAATAGGACGAACTTGGTGTAAACCCAATAATCCTATTTGTAATGAATGTGTTTTGGATAAATATTGTAAAAAAGCTCATTTAGAACTGCCACAGTTTTAACCATAAATCAGGTTCCGTATAGTTAAGCGTTTGTTAATTAGCGTTGGAAAATTTAGGTTGGCCATTAGATAATACATTTTATATTCAGTGATTTTACATTTTTTAGTTTTAATTAATATAACGGGCGTTCAGTTAAATTTGAGATAATTACTTGTTTTTTAAAATCATATTTTTCAATAGTTGATTCTACTAATTCTTTAAACCAATTATCAGAGGTAGGAGATACCACTATCTTATCTATTAGAATATCCAAATCACATGAAACAAAAAATCCATTAGAATTTTCCTCAAAACTATTATCGGATTTTTTCTTACTTGATTTTACTTTCTCTTTTTTATCTATCCTGTAAGTTATAGCTCGTAGTTCCTTTTCATAATCAAAACTCTTACTTTTATACATATACATAGTAAAAACATCAACAAGAGGCATTACTTCACTAAAATGATTGAAATAAATTACTTTTCCAATAAATATATCATCATCTAGATTATTCTTAAAACAATTTTTTAATTTCTTAACAGTTGATTGAATAGCAATTCCCTCATTACTTTTTAGATATAATTTCCACATTGCCGCAGATTCATGATTATTTATATGCCAACTATTAACACCACAAGAATCTCTAAGTCGATACCAACATTTAAAGCTTTGAATTAATATGTCTTCATCAATATTTTTTTTCAGATACTCAATAGTAAGATTAGAAATTTTACCTTCAAAAGGATCATTTAATTTACTGGCAAAAGGAAAAAATAATGAATTATTATTAAGAACGGAAACAAATTTTGTAAAATCTTGAAATCTCCAGATTTTTATAGTTTCATCCTTTGGTAATATTAATTTATCATATTTTTTATACATTAATCAACCAAATGTAATTTTAGTATTATTTATTTACTATTTTGAAATCTTATAGCATTCCTCATAAGTGTAAGCCACTTATTCCTACCTTCTATTGTAATCAAAAATAACTAATGTCAGACAAATTGTCTGACAATAATTAAAATAAATCGTCAGACGAAATGTCGGACAAAAACAATATTTTTATATATTGGCTTATACATGTGTCTAAAAATAAATTACATGGGGGTAATTTAGTTGAAACCAAGAGTAACAATAAGATTACCAATGAATATTGATTCTAAAATTGAAGAAATTGTAGATAGTGGCATATGGAGAAATAAATCTCAATTTATAGTGGAAGCTGTAGTTGAAAAAATTAGGAAAATTGAAAATAATATTATAGAAGATGAGATGGAAATTTTATGATGGAAGTTGAAATAGATAAGTCTGAGCCAGACGGTAATGGATATGCTACTGGTGGAAGATTTGTTTTTGGTAATAAAGAGACTGATATTCCTTTTAAATCAACATCAATTGCAAAAACCAACACATATGAATATGATATTTTAGAAAATGAAAATATGCATTCCCCTAGAGAATATTTTGCATTAATACAGAATAAAGAACATGCATTCAATTTATTTGGTGAAAAAGAAGAATCGCTTTTAATTAGAACTGAATTTCATGAGAATATTAACAAGACTTTTGAAAAAATTACAACTAAAAAGGGTTTTAATTTTGTGTATCTTTATTTTAAAGAATCTTTACCAAAGATCAACAGAAAAATCGCAGAAAACATGTTTGATGTTTTGGATTCTCCATATAATCATTTATTAGTTATTCCGATGCCACCAGGTATTGATAATATTGAATCTGTAAAAATATTAGTTGATGTTTTTAAAACTAGAAAGAGCATGGTAAATTTAGAAAGGCCTTTAATGGGAACAATCCCTCATAGTATTAATGAAAACAGCATGGAAAAATTGATTAATTTCTATATAGAGAATGGCATTAATGTTTTTGGAATTGATATGAATGGTATGAGGCCAAGGGGATTTATTTTAAATCTTATAAAAAGAAAAATTATTGAAAATGACAAAATTAAGAAAAATAATTATTTTTTATATCTTTTTAATTTGGCAAAATCACAATATATAAAAAGAAATGTAAGACCAATCAATGATATTCTTACGGTTATGTATGGGATTGATGGTTTTAACAATCAAAGATTTGCAAGAGGCGGATCGAAATGGACAGATTTACCACCAAAACAACAACAACATAAAATTGATAATGTGAGATTTAGAATTTTGGATGATTATGGAGAATATAATAAATTTGGTTTATTAGAAAGTGAATTTAACTTTGATAAAAATAATGAGACAACAATCCTGAATAAGAAAAATTTCAATTCAATATATGATATAGATAAGACAAAAAAATCATATGATTCTCTGTATAACAATAGTAAATGGCATAACTGGATATTAACTCATAAAGAGTTAAATACATCTGTTAGAAAAGAAATTGAAAATCAAAGATTGCTTAAATATTTTAAAGATAAGAAATATATAGAGAGCGAAATAGATAGTTTTCTTTCAGAAAATCCAAAATCAAAAGTAACAACTAATATTGATAATGAAGTTACTATTTAATTCATTTTATTCAAAATAAAATTCATCTTTTTCTTCAATATATTCAATAGTTCCATCAGGATGACGAATAAATTTAGTTCTTGAACATTTTATCTTTTTTAGGTTATCTCTACCATATAAATTTAAGTGCTTATTTTTAAATTTTTTATATGTTTCATATATAAAAGTTGCAGATAAACCAGTTCCTATGGGTAGTAATATTTCTTTAATAAATTCATCAATAACTCCAGGTGTGAAAAGAAAATCAAATGATTTTTCGGTACTAACCTGTTCAATATTAAATGTTAAAATTGTACGTTTTCTATTCTTTTCATAATAGTTTTTAGAATCTAAATGCTCTTGAATAACTTCAAGCATTGATTCTCTCACTAATTTTACAATCCAATCAATATCAGTATTTAATAAATAATGAAATTCTAAATGTATCTTTAATCCATCTTGAATCTTTCCTGTCAAATCTTCATGTTCTTGAATGTAACTCTTTTTTAATTTTTGTACTTGTTTTGCAAATCCTATGCCAGAATATCTATAAATTTTGTTTTTTTCTTCTTTATCATCTCTTTTTTCTACCATAACCTATCATACTCATAGATATTTTTAGTCTCCCCTTTTTGGTAGAAAACTAACTTGTTAAAAGTTTTCTACATGCGTAGATTGGTGTCAACGCATTAAGAGGAGGCCGTTACTAACAATCAGGTATGCTTTTAAAACTATTTGCCAACTTAGAATTGACAAAGATTATATAGCATTTTTAGTTTAGTAGCGATAGGATTCATATGAAGAAAAAATCTGATTGTAAAAGATGCGGAAAATGTTGTAAGGAATGCTTTAATGCAGTAGTAG
>JALHTX010000406.1 GCA_022866015.1 Thermoplasmatota archaeon | reverse complement strand
TAACACAATTTCAGAGGAGTGGTTCCGATGAGGTTGTCATAAAAGCTCGAGGCAGATCTATAAGCACGGCAGTTGATACTGCAGAAATCGTGAGAAACAGGTTTATCAAAGACGCAAAAATCAAAGACATAAAAATAAGTACTGAAATTATGACCAATGAGGAAGAAGGCAGAACTTCCAATGTATCTTCAATTGAAATAACTCTAACAAAGAAGAGTAAATAAGCGATAAGCGTTTGCAATCAAAAAAAGAGGAGTTACTTTCTTAGAAGTCCTAACGAAGTAAGCTCCTTTGATAATTTATCTACTATTAAGCTCTCATCCTTTGTTATAGGAGTAAAACACCACTTCTAAGCATATTAATTATCAATTGTTAAGGATTGGTTTATAAAGAAATAATTGCTCTTAAATTGTAGTTTGAGGAGGAAAGAAAAATGGCGAGTAACCGTTCAAGAATAGTTATTATTATTGTTAGTTTAATTTTAATGATTGTTTTTGGAATATGGGCTATTTCTGCATATATGCAAAATTCAGAAATAAACGATAATTATCATTATTGGGCAAACAGAATACCTAATGATTCAGTTCGGGACATAAAAAATTATCCTTATAGTTTTAAAGATTTATCTGTTTGTATAAATGCAAAGGGTTCAAAGATAACTAAAAATACATTCGTACTTTTTGATAATTTAAATGAAGCGGAATATACTTTGGAGGCGTTTATAAATGAAACAACATTTCCAGATGCAAAATTTAAGGATAGGCAAATCACTTGGTGCGGTATTGTAAGAACTGAGAATGGTAAGGTATGGTTGGAAGTAACTGGGGTCGATGTATAAAAATAAAACGAACGGGTCTTTTATTTAAAATGTTTACCAATAAGCACGAAATTATAATTGGGTTTAAACAAAGTCTATCTTCGAAATGTTCTGTGTGCGGGTCGAAGTGTGAACCAGGCAGTAACATCTGTAATTCTTGTTTTTCAACACGAATATCTACAAAATAAAAATTTCAGTTGTTGTATAGTATAGAATGTTTGGTTGTAAGTAAGGATGTTTATTACAACCTTTAACAGTTTAACCAATTATATTAAATAAATCAATTGGATTTAACTATTAATCTTTATTTTTTTCATCTTTGATAAAAAAAAATTTAAGGAGATGATTTAACAATTTGTTGTTTTTATACTGTTTATTTTTAATTATGTTGCATATAAAATTTTTTTTTCGGTAACAAATGTACAACAAATCTTTTTAAATTATATTCATAATAGAATATATAATAAAATAAATAATAAGTTAGATTGATAAAATGTGCAATAAAAAAAAGATAGAAAAAGAGTTATACAAAGATGCAATGATTTTTAATTTAATAAACAAAGGATATTCACCAAAAAAAGCAGAATTTATAGTAAAACGAATTTTTAATGATAAAGAAAATAACATTTGATTAACACTCAAAAAATGTTGTTTTTCCTTTTTTTTAACTTATTTTTTATTAAGTAATTGTTAAGGAGAGTTTTATAAACAAATAGTTGTTTTTGTTATTATGTGGGTTTTGAATAGGTTATTATTTTAAGTTTTTGGTTTAGGTGTGGTGTCACTATGCTTTTTGGTGTGGATTCTAGGCAAGAAACCAAATTTTGCGAAATAGGTGTATTCAGCTTTAGTATATTCTGAACCATCGTCGTGTCTTATCTTAAAAAGTGGCATGTTGCATTTAACACAAAATCCTTTTTTTCCCAAATTCTTTTCTCTGTAATGTAAAGTGTTTGAAAATACATCTAGATATTTACTACTTTCCCCACACCAACGACAGCGGACTTTTATAGGCATAATAAAAAGTTATTTTGCTAGGATTTAAATATTTCTAGTTTACAGTTTTTCTTTTTTCTTTTTTTTCTTATTGAAACAATTTAACAATTTGTTGTTTTTAACCTGTTTATTTTTAATTTTGTTGCATATATTTCTCGTAAGATTTAAAAGAAGATAATTTATTCCATGTAGAAAGATAGGAAATATTTTTCTAAAGTGGAGGAAAAAAGATGAATAAAAAAATAATTGGTATTTTTGTTTGTTTGATAATGATATGTTTGTTATTTCAACCCTTTGTTTCAGCTGATATTATTAGTAATAAGAAAAATTTGGATAACGATGTTCCTATTTGGGAAGTAGGTGATAAATGGTTTTACAATGTAGATGATATTAATATTTATTTCTCAGATGATATGGGTTTTATTAAATTAAAAGCTACTAATCTAATTTTTGAAGTAACAGATATTACAAATGATACGTATGTTGCTGATTTTGAATTAAAATTATCGGGTAATATAAATATAATACTTCCATCAGGTTTAGGAGTAGGAGAGGTTGATTTAAAATTTGGTGGTCTTTTACCGATTTTGATTTCTGGAAAAATTGAGTATAATAAAACAGATATGAGGATAAAAAATATTGATTCAAAGATCTCAGGGGTTTGTAAGTTAAAGATTAAAAACATTGATTTTATACCGATTCCTTTTTTATCTATTCCCATCCGTTTTAATATTAATTTACGTCCTGAATCCTCAACACCATTTGAATTAATCAATTTCCCTCTTGATGTTGAAAAAAAGTGGGGTATAAATAGTACAAATTTAACCATCAATGGATATATAAAAAATCCTTGGTTAAGGTTAATAAATATTGTTCATAATATTATACGATTGCTTAATATAATACCAGATTCATTTATGAAATGGTCTGATATAATTGCAAATATTCTCCCTGTAGTTGACATAAAGAAAACCTTATCACTCTTTAATATTAGTAACATATTTTTTATTAATGGAATTAATGAACCAATTTTTAATTGTACTAATTATGGACAAATAACAGTTCAAGGTAATATTTTAAATTGTTATAATATTAGTATAGTGGGATTAGCAAATATTTATTATTCACCAGAAATCAGAAATATTGTTAAAATTTATTTTGATACAGATTATGTATCAAATTTATTATCAGCTATTATGCAATACCTTCAATTGGGTTTTA
>JALHTX010000405.1 GCA_022866015.1 Thermoplasmatota archaeon | reverse complement strand
CTCGTTCTTCGCATAAGACTTTGATTGCTTCATTGATACGTTCAAGCGATCCTTCAGTCTTCTTATCCATTGCCATTTCTATCACCTCCTTTTTATTCTTTAAAATATTCCTTTACTAAATTCAAAAAAGGTTCACGAAGTATATACGAATCTTTAGAGTCGATATACTCATAAATTGTCCTTTTGTTTTCTCTTTTTGCTTTCTTCGTTAGTCCTGCTATTATACCAGCCAAAATTTGACTTGTTTTTGTCATATCTTTCCGTTGCATTTCTGGTATTTTCTCCCATACTTCATCAAGGATTTCGTGTATGGTCGCTTCTCCATTGTTATTAATAAGTGTTGAAAAAAATGCCTTTTGGAGTTCGGTAATTTTACCTAAATATTTTTTTAATTCGATTGGATTAAAAGCACCCTCAAATTTGATAGTAAATATATCAAAGAGGATAGTGCGTTAAAATCGAAACAAGGCCTAAAAACCTCTGTTTCGAGTGGAAACTCTCTTGAAGGCGAGGATGGGCTCGCTGAGATTTGAACTCAGGTTACTACCACCCCAAGGTAGAAGGATACCAAGCTACCCCACGAGCCCAATAAAAACTGTGGAACGCAATATAATTTTACATACAAAAACTTATTCTCTTGAAAAAATTGTAAAAACTAGTTATTTATTTTGTTTTTTTCTTTCTTTAAGAATTTAATTCTTTGATTCTTTTATCGCCTTTTTTATTATTTGAATACAAGATTTAGGTACAAGGTTCTCCCATGATTCATTATCTGAAATCTTTCTGCGTATCACTCTACCAGAATATTCTTTTTTATTAAACAAAGGTGTTTTCTGTATTTTAAAACCTTTTTCTAAAAATAGTTGTTTTGTAAAATCATTATTTGATACAACAACATCAAAATCAGAATTTATTGATAAAACATGATCAACCCATTTAGGTGGATTATGGATATCTGGAATTAGAATTATTTTATAGTTTATTATATTTTCTTGTTTCAATGATTCTTTTATCATTAACATTCTTTCATCTGATGAAAATGGGTTATCGATGGTATTACTATATTGAGATGAGCCAATACCTATTATTATTTCATCATATTTATCTGAAAGATATCTTATTGCTTTTAAATGACCATTGTGAAATGGTTGAAAACGACCTATAAATAATGCTTTCATAATTATTTTTCCTAAAAACAATATTTGCTGTTTGTTTAAAACATTAATTAAAAAAAAGAATAAAAAATTTTATTTTGAAGAATCAATATTTTTTGTATGAGGTAATGTCATTTTTTTCTCTGAATCAAGCTCTATTTTACCAGATACTTTTAATGGTTTCATTGCTTTAAGTTTCCTTAAGAGTTGTTTTTTTCCTTTACCAACAAGTGCAATTTCTATTACTTCTGGTAATGTTTCAACTGGTATTACTTGTATTTTATCTTTATATTTATCCTCAAGTAATACATCATTAAGGTTTGATTTTGGGATAATTACTTTTTTAATACCTGCTTTGACTGCTGCTTCAATCTTTGCTGTTGCACCACCAATTGGCAGTACGGTACCACGGATACTAAGAGAACCAGTCATTGCCACATCCTGACGAACAGGAATTTCTTCCATCGCAGAAATAACAGCTGTTATAACTGAAATACTTGCAGAATCTCCTTCAAGTCCTTCATAAGTTCCAATGAACTGAATATGAATATCATTTTTAGAAATATCATGCCCCATATATTTTTTAATGATAGAAGAAATATTTAGAACCGATTCTTTTGCTATTTCACCAAGTTTACCAGTTGCAATAACTTTTCCTTCAGATTGTGAACCTGCAGGGGTAACATCTGCTACAATTGGTAATACAAGTCCTGAGAACTCACTCATTGATGGATCGGCTGTATGAACTGCAAGACCATTTACTACCCCGATTTCCGCACCAGAAGTTTTAAAAGATCTATAGTCCTGACTTTGTTCAATTGCACGATCAACTACTTGTTGTTCTAATGATTTAGCTATCTTTTTTGCATCTACAACATGGTTTTGAGTAACAATTTTATCGCCTTTTTCATAAGCAAGATCACCTGCTGCGCGAATCAAACCACCAAGTTCACGAAGACGTAAGGAAAGTTTACCTTTTCTACCAGCACGACGTTGCGCTTCATGAATAATTTCACCTACTGCATCACGATCAAAATGAGATATTCTTTCATCTTTTTTTACTTCTTGAGCTACAAAACGAATAAGCTTCTCACGATTATCATAATTATCATCCATGTTACTATTCAGATATACCTCATAACCATAACCACGTATACGACTACGAAGAGCTGGATGCATACCTTTTAATGCATCAAGATTACCTGCAGATACAAGGATAAAATCACAAGGGACGGGCTCTGTTTTGACCATAGCACCAAAGCTACGCTCAGATTGACCAGTTATTTGAAATTTTTTCTCTTGAATAGCTGTTAAAAGATGCTGCTGAGAGGGCAGACTCAAAGTGTTTATCTCATCAATATACAAAACTCCTTTATGTGCACGATGAATAGAACCTGCTTCTACTAATTGATGTGGTGGTGTTTCAAGACCTGCTGATTGAAATGGGTCATGTCTAACATCACCAAGAAGTGCACCAGAATGTGCGGCTGTAGCATCGATAAAAGGTGGTAAATCATTTTTTTCATGAGCAACTAATATCTTAGGGATATTATGAAGAGTGTTGCGTTGCATTAAAGCTCCTCTTGAAAAAAATAGAATCATTATAAAAGCAAAAATGCCTCCGAAGAGTAAATATTCTATATGTAGAGTAGGGTTTGCTATAGGTGTAAAAAACTCATAGAAAGCAGCTACTGCTGAAATAATTAAAATCAAAAAAGCAATAGAAATAATCATACTGTTCTGTTGTTCTTTTTTCTTCTTTGCTTCTTCCCTTTGAGATTTTACTATCTCATTTGCTTTACCACCTGGAACAACACGAATATGAGGAGTATTTGGGTCATCGTTATTTTGATAAGCGATAATATCTTCAAGTTGTTCTTTTGGTAAAAAAGCAGTCATTGCACGTGCAACCATAGATTTACCAGTACCAGGGTCACCAATAAGCATAACATGACGTTTCTGTTTAGCTGCCTTCCTAACAATTCCAACAGATTTATCCTGACCAATAACCTGGTCTAGTAAAAGTTCAGGGACTTTAATATCAGCTGTTGTTTTAAAATCCTGTTTTTTAATCCAATCTTCAATAGGCGGCATTTCTTCTGGTTTTTTTTCCTGAGTCTGTTTTTCATCAAGTTTTTTATCTGTCAATTTGTTCACCATTTCTACGATTTCCTGATAAATTAAAGGAAATTCATAATAATTTTTTAAAGTGTTGTATAATGGAACCATATTTCAATTTTTCTTTTATTGATTAAAATATTAAAAATATTTATTTAATGATATTAGTTTTTAGGAAGAAAAAAGGGTGGAGGAAAATAAAAATATGTATAAAAATGAAATAATGTCAAAAGTAGGGTATGTTTTCTTTTATAAGAGGTATAATTATAGCTGGTCTTTTAGGAATAGTTGAAGCAAGGACTAAGTTTGATAGAACACCAGGAACTACTCTGTTTAATTCAGATATATCTGGAATAATTGCTTGGGTATTGGTATTACTTGGTGTTTTCCCATATTATACTTATAAACTAAATTTTTATTAAAAGTTTTTGTTTTTTGTAAAAAATAAATAGTAAATTTTTTTATTATCTAACCTTTTATGGATATAAAACAAGAGGAAATTATGCCAAGTTGCGGGAGGATTAGAACATTTATACAAGATTACAACCAATCCCCCCGAGCAAACAAATTATCATTTTTTCTACCATACTTAATACTAGCCCTTGAACTAATAGTTTTAATAGATGCATTAATTATTTCTAACCTAATTATCGTCTCAATAATAATAATCTTAGTAATAATATCAGTTTTAGAAATAATATTTGTAACAAGAGAAATATATAGCAAGATTTAAGAAAGTAATTTTGATAAAATACTTACAATCAAACTAGATGCTTTTATAACAAATAAAAGAGAAAAAAACGTGAAAATAATAATTTCAGATTTTCTGGAACAATACCCAGAATACGATAAGCACAGAAATAAAATATATTAAACAACCTGCCAGATCCTTGAAGCACACAAAAAAGAAGTATTAAATAAAGAGATATGTCATTAATGGAGAGGAGCGGTATCTATTGGATTTCACAATACCTGTAATATTGATTGGCGGTAGTACTCTTGCTATCGCTTTTTATGTTGCTTGGAGTATTGGCGCAAACGATTTAGCAAATTCAATGGGGACGTCTGTAGGAAGTAAGGCTCTAACAATTAGAAAAGCAATTATTATCGCAGGTATTTTTGAATTTATGGGAGCTGTGTTGGTTGGTTCTCATGTTACAACCACACTTCAAAAAGGAATTGTAAACCCTTATACACCAGTTTTTACATCTGATCCTTACCTCTATATATATGGCATGCTGGCTGCTCTTCTTGCTGCAGCAATTTGGATTTCGATTTCTACATATTTTTCGCTTCCTATATCAACATCTCAATCAATAGTTGGTGCCATAATCGGTTTTGGTATTATTGCGGCAGGAGTTTCAGCTGTGAGCTGGGGTAAGATGATTGAGATAGGAGAAAGCTGGATTCTCTCTCCAATTATTGGTGCTGCACTTGCATTTTTTATTTTTCTTATTATAAAGAAAGTCATTCTTGATACAAATAAACCATTTCAATCAGCTAAAAAATCACTTCCTTTTTTTACATTTACTCTTTTTTCTGTTATTTTATTTTCTATTTTTAAAAGTCTTGAATGTACAAGCTTCCCTGTTATTCCTTTATATATAGTTTTAACTATAACAATAATCGTTAGTATTATTTCTGCTATTATTACTTATATTCTTTTAAATCGTTATAAAACAACAAAAATTAAAACAGATACTGAGGCATATCATGCTATAGAACATTTTTTTATCTATCTTCAGATAATTACTGCATGTTTTGTCGCTTTTGCTCATGGTTCAAATGATGTTGCTAATGCCATTGGACCATTAGCAGCAGTTATAGATATTCTTCAAAACGGGACTCTTCAATCTGTAATAATTTGTCCTATATGGTTAATCGCTCTTGGTGGCGTAGGTATAATCGTAGGTTTAGCAACATGGGGACATAAAGTTATAGTTACTATCGGTGAGAAAATAACAGAGATCACTCCAACAAGAGGTTTTTCAGCAGAGTTTAGTACAGCACTTGTCGTATTGGTATGTTCACGGCTTGGTTTGCCTGTTTCAACATCACAGGTTCTAGTAGGCTCTGTAATTGGTGTTGGTTTAGCAAAAGGTATTGCTGCTGTTGATCTGAAAGTTATTAAAAAAATCTTTATTTGCTGGGTTATAACAGTCCCAGTCTCAGCATTTACAGCAGCAATAATCTTTTTAGGTTTAACATTAATACTATAATATCAAATAAGGTGAAAAAAGATGGAAAAACAAAAGGAGCATTTCAGAGCACCAGTAGGTGACACATTTAGAAGAAAATCACCATTTGATCAATTACTTGATCATATGGGAAAAGTCAAAGAATGCATCGGAATCTTAAAGGATGGTTTAGTTAAGTATTATACTGGTGACTACAAAGGCTTTTCTGAACTTGCTAAAGAAGTATCAGAACTTGAGCACGAGGCAGATATAATTAAGAGTAATATTAGAAATCATCTTCCATCTTCAGTTTTTATGCAAGTTGATAAAGGCAGATTTTTATGGGCTCTTCGTGAGCAAGATGCAATTCTTGATCATGCTGAAAATCTTGTAGAAATGCTTGATATGCGCCATACAAAGATACCAGAAGAACTTCGACCTATTTTTATTGAACATTGCAAGCTTGTTTGCGAAACAGTCCAAGCAATGGAATTAGCAGTTGAAAATATTAGAGACCTTGTTGAAACAGGTTTTGTGAAACGTGAGAGGGATCAGACAAAACAATATATTCATAAGGTCCATGATTGGGAATATATAGCTGATCAAAAAAGATATGAGGCGACAAGAGGGGTTTATAAACTTGAGAAGAAACTTGAGCCTATGGATGTGTATCATCTCTTAAAAATTATCGACTGGGTAGATGATATTGCTGATCATGCTGAAAACGTTGCTGATTGGTTACGTTCAATGATTGCAAAATAATTATTTTATTTTTCATAAATAATTTTTTAAAAATTTAAAAGAAAGAAAAAAAGAATAATTTTTAGTTATTGCTTAGATTTTTAGTACTTTTACAATATATTTTAAAATTTTGTTGTAATATAAAGCAGGTTTTTAAATATGATTTTAACTTATTGTACCTTTAATCCATCCGTTAATTCCAATACCTCGTGCAGTCCATCTTCCTGAGAATTCTCTGTTTTCATTTATTGTATATCTTCCAATTGTGTTTACAATTCTTTCTCTAATAGGTATTTGTAATATGAAGTGGTTTCCCCTCAATAATCCTTGATATCTAACTTCTTGTTCACCGTTTGTTGCTGTTCCATATAATACTGTAAATCTTCCTCTTAATCTATAGTTACCTTCTAGATATACCTTTGTTTCTTCTTCATCTCCGACTCCGATTTCTGCTGCGAATTCTCCTTGTTTTATATTTAAAATGCTCTTGATTTTTGGCATAGTTACTTCTAATGTTGCCCAATCACTTTCAGCACCATAATAATCTATCGCCTGGACCTGTATTAAATAAGTACCATCAACTTCCCAGCGATGACTTATATTCTGGGATTCATTAGATTCAAAATATGATGAAGAATACTCAGAAGATCCATCGCCCCAGTTGATCTCATAGATGATATCATGATTGCTAGAATCTGATGAAACTACCGAGTAATTATACATGATCTGT
>JALHTX010000404.1 GCA_022866015.1 Thermoplasmatota archaeon | reverse complement strand
TAACCTATCACAGATGAGTGGTTGTGTCGGTCAACAAGCAGTTCGTGGTGAACGTATACATCGTGGATATCAATATAGAACATTACCACATTTCAAAAAACATGATCTTGGAGCAAGTGCAAAAGGATTTGTTGCAAGCAGTTATAAAACAGGTCTTACACCAACTGAGTATTTCTTCCATAGTATGGGGGGCCGTGAAGGTCTTGTTGATACAGCAGTTAGAACCTCAAGAAGTGGTTATATGCAGCGTCGTCTTATAAACGCACTTGAAGATGTTAAAGTTGAAAACGATGGAACAGTACGCCACTCTGGTGGACAAATAATACAGTTTGTCTATGGTGAAGATGGAGTAGACCCAGCGCGCAGTATTAGTGGTAAAGCAGTTGATGTTAATCGAATAATTCGTGATATTAAAGAGGGGATTTAATGGATAAAAAAACAACTCCCAAAAAAACAAAAAATAAAAAAGATAAGAAAAAAGTAGATACAAAAAAATCCCTTAAAACTACTAAAAAAATAGCTAAAAAAGAAAAAAAACAAATAAAGAAAAAAGAATATAAAAAAGAAGTTAAAGAAATAAAGAAACAAACCAAAAAAACCACACTAAAAAAGGCTAAAGAAGAAAAAGTGAAAAAAAAAGGAAAAATAGAAAAGAAGAAAGAAGAAGAAAAAGAGGAAGAAGAAACAAAGATAATGGTGCCACCACCAGCAAAAAAAGATGAACCTGAAGAATATAAGAAACTTAGAACTGAAATTAAAAAAATACTAGATGATCGTTTTCTACCAGGTTCAGTAATTGATGAAATAATTATAAAAGTCTTAAACGAGAAAGCACTTGAAAAAAAATTAAAAATAATTATTGATAGAGCTTTTGAACATTATTACAAAAACATTATTGATCCAGCTGAAGCATGCGGGATAGTTGGCGCACAAAGTATAGGTGAACCAGGTACTCAGATGACAATGAGAACATTTCACTATGCAGGAGTAGCAGAAATAAACGTTACACTAGGTCTACCCCGTCTAATTGAAATTGTTGATGCACGTAGCATTCCAAGTACTCCCATGATGAATATCTATCTACGTGAAGCATATCGTATAAACTCTGACCTTGCAAAAAAAGTAGCAAATCAAATTGAGATTACAAAACTTAATAGTATAGCAGATATTGAAACAGATCTTACTAATCTAACTATAAAAATAAAAACGAATAAAACCACCCTAGATAACAAAAACATTTCAATAGATGAAATAGTTGATAGCATTAAAAAAATTCGTGGGATAGACGTAAAAGTAGAAAAAGATTCAATTAAAGTAGTACTTGATGAACCAAGCTATAAAAAACTACTTGATATCAATGAAACACTTAAAGACCTAAAAGTTAAAGGTATCGATGGAATTAAACGTATATTTATACGTAAAGAACCAAATGAAGGTTACGTTATATATAGCGAAGGAAGCAATCTTGAAAAAGTACTTGAAATAATAGGAGTAGATCCATATAGAACAACTACAAATGATATACAAGCAGTTAGTCGAGTATTAGGAATTGAAGCAGCACGTAACATGATAATTGAAGAGGCGTATAACACACTTTCGGAGCAAGGTCTAAATGTAGACAGACGCCATATAATGCTTGTTGCAGATGTAATGACTACAGATGGAATAATACGTGCTATCGGCCGACATGGAGTAAGCAAAGAAAAAGAAAGTGTTTTATCCCGTGCAGCATTCGAAATAACAGTAAGTCATTTACTACAGGCAGCCCGCCGTGGAGAAATCGATAAACTAGGTGGTGTTGCTGAAAACATTATTGTTGGTCAGCCGGTAAACCTTGGTACTGGTGCAGTAGAACTTGTGATGAAAAAAGGTAAAAAGAAATAAAAAAAAGTTAGGTGAAATTAGAAATGGTTGATGTAGAAAAAACATTAAAAAACACTGTGAAAAAAGGAAAAGTAACAGTAGGAACAAAACAAACCAAACAATGCATAAATGATGGTAAAGCAAAACTTGTAGTTATCTCAAAAAACTGTCCTCATTCAAATGAAATAAGCAAACTTGCAAACAAAAAAAAGATACCTGTTTATAACTCTAGTTCAAACTCTATAGACTTAGGATATACTTGTGGTAAATCCTTTGCAGTATCCGTCTTTGCAGTAATTGATGATGGTGGTTCAAACATACTTTCAGTAGTTAAAAAACAATAAAAAACTATGGATTTTTAAATATGACAGATATATTAATATCAAACGAAAACATGCAGTATATAAATATGGTTAGTAAAATCACTAAAGCCGATATATTAGACTGTTTTATAACAGATGATAAACTAATTTTTATAGTACATCAAGGTCAACTAGGAATTGCTATTGGTGCTAAAGCAAAAAATCTTGAGAAACTAAGAAATCTTTTCAAAAAAAGTATTAAGTTTATTGAGTATAGCAATGATAAAGAAAACTTTATAAAAAATTTATGCAAACCTTACAATGTTAAAAACATAAAACTAGAAGGTGAAGGAGAAAACACTGTTGCAAAAGTAGAAGTAGATACAAGTGATAAATCTAAAATTATTGGTAAATCCGGTAAAAATATAGAAATAATACGTCAGCTTGCTCAAAGACATCATAATCTTAAAGATGTACAAATAAAATAATTTCTTTTTTCAAACAATATAATTTTTAAATACATCTT
>JALHTX010000403.1 GCA_022866015.1 Thermoplasmatota archaeon | reverse complement strand
AGTGTTATTACCTAGGGCATCTTGATAACCCGCCAAATATGAATCTCGTATAGTAAAATAAAGCATTATTACCACAATGAAAAATAATATTATATTCACATATAACGACCATTTATACCAGGTTTTCTTAGTAGTCTGACGAACAATATTTTCAACCATCTCAAACAAACTCCTTACAACAAAGCATATAAAAGAATAAATATATGAAAGTTATGCTTTAAAACTCTATTTTGAAAAGAAATCCTCAAGTTTAGTTGTTTTTATCTTATCACTTATAAAAAGCGAATCAATAGCTTTTTCAACAAGCTTGATACGTTGACGAGCATATGGAGAAATATTATAACGCTGAGCAACCTCTTTTGAAATATCAAGATATTTCTTCACAGATTTTTCATGAACAGTAAGAGTAAGCTGACCCTTACAACTAGTACAAGTACCCTGCAAAGGTGGACGACGATAAACAATATTGCAAGTAGGACAACGAACAGATTGTTTACTAAAAGCACGAAGATTACCAAGCATATCTGGTAAGAAATGCCTCTCAATTACCTTATATGCGACATCTGCTTCATCAACAGCACGAATTTTTACTGCAAGATTTAACTGCGCATTCATCTTATCCATCATAGTCTTTAAGGTCTTATAATTTGACATAGCTGGACCTTGTGAAATATCATCTGTATCATGTGTAAAACCAAACTGCTCATATTGAAGTTCGGTTCCAAGACGAGATGCTACAAGACCCATACTTTTCTCAAGTTCTTTAGAATGTTCATGACGAAGAGTCGACTCATAAAAATCAAGTGGATAACGATTAAGGGTATCAATATTATGTGCTTCTTTGTCTACTTCTGAAGGATCGATACGCGTGGTAAGAATCAAGGGTAAATCCATTTTACCACCACGCTTATCAGGAATGTATGCATGCGAAAAATTAAGAAGAGCATCTAAAAGTAACATAAGGCCATCTTCGTCCCCGTCCGCGTTTCGACGTTTCGCAGCATGATAAAATGGATGCGCGTAACACACTTGTGCATCTGTAAAACCAATTATCCTAGATAATGATCCTGCTGAGGTATGAGGCGCAAGACCTATAGCTAGATGTCCTGTTAAGTTTTCAAGTTTGCGTATATTATAAAAACGATTCATATCATAGAATTTTACAAGCAGGTCATCTATGAATCTTGTAACTTGAATAAAGTATTCTGCACATAATTTTGAAATTATTACATCTTGTACTTTTAGTTCACATATTTGTTCATCACTAACAAGTTCATTTCCAAGATAATCTGTTGTATATCCAAGGTCATGCAATCTATTGACAGAAACATGTAACTCTTTTGGTTTAAAATGTGTAAGTGGTGCATCTGTCATATCAAAACGAATGGTCCCATCTTTGAATACATATACATTGTGTTTTGCTCTCAGTATTCCTTTTTCTAATGGTTCGGGTGTTTTATGTTTTGATATTGTCCCTATTACCCCTTTTATTGTTTCAGGCAGTGTTCATTCTTTAATGTTTTTTTGTGCAAGTTTTAGTTCATCTGCAAGGTTTATTTCTTGTAGTTCGACACGTCCATTTCCTATTTCTGTATGTGTACCACATGTACAGAAGAGTTTGT
>JALHTX010000402.1 GCA_022866015.1 Thermoplasmatota archaeon | reverse complement strand
CAATATATACTTCGTTAATGTTTCATATTGGCGGTGATATATTGGTCGTAGAATGGCTTTATAACGAAGAAGCAAACACTCTTGGTCACATTTCAAAACTTAAATTAGAAGGAAGAAATACTCTATCGCCACAGCATGCGTTGACTCTGCAAGATTTAGAAGCAATCAAAGCTGCCGACCTTAAAGCGATAAATGAAAATATAATGATTTGTGGAGAATCGCTTGATTATTCTACATTCCGAGACATCGGAAAAAAGGGTACAACAACTGACTCTCTAATAAAACGTTTCAAGGATAAAACTGTTACAGGTAGGATTAACCTTGTCTATGCGCGAATACCAAGTGGATATGCTGTGAATGGGAGTGTTCATCCTGTTTTAGAAATAGACGATCTGCAAATATCAGCTATCGTTGGTGCCCAATTGGAAGCAAATGCTAGTGCGTTAATTCCTCCAGTGCCTAACGGAATAAAGAGTTACAAAGTCTTCAAAAGAGTGCTTGATAGGACAAAGATCGAGAATCAAACCTACCGCAAGGATAAAGAGCTAGTCGGCTTGATACCAAAAACAGATGATCTTCATCTGATACCACAGATGGTTAAAGACTATACGAAGCTTGGAGTAAAAGTTTTTGCCATGGATTTCTCTGGTGCTTATCTTCCTCAAGCATTGATCCGAACTACTGTTACGTCAATACGAAAGAATTTAAAGATAAAGAATGAAAAAGAGCCAAAAGAGAAGCATTATTACATGCATGTATTCAATGCAGCGACTAGTGTGAAAACAGCTGCGCAGGTGACATCTATGACTGACATTTTAACTCATGCTTATGGGGTTGATAGCACAAGTGGTGTGATGTGGGGTGGTGGGAAAATGGATCGCAATAAGCTCCGATATTTCAATATGAGCGACTATGGTGCTTATAGTATTGGGAAAATGTCAAAAAATTATTCCATAACCGCACCATTTACCATTCCTGATTCTACTTCTTTTGCATACAAGACTTTAAGAGCGCATAGAATAGTTGATTATCATAATGAATGCAAAGTTGGAATCACAGCAAGCATTTCTAGTGGGAAACAAGAGAAAAGCTATGCATCTTATTTAAATTCAAAGACAAGGGCATCAGAACAAGTATTCAAAGTTTTATCAGATATTAAAGAAATTAAAGCGAGACAAGTGTAGCTTAACGGGAGGTATATTTTACTTTTTCTTACGTGATGTATTCCAGTAAGGGCTCTTGCACTTTGGGCAGGCTTTGAAAAGATATACAAAAAATACATGAAGATGATTTTGCACAATAATTATTTCATTAAAATTAACCGATTTCAACTGCTCCTCTACTTTTTATATGGCTAATTCCTTCTTGTAGTATTATTGCGTCAACCCAGCCTGGAAGTGGGTTTTTACCTTTGTTCGATTCTATCCTAATAAAACCTCTTTTAGCCAAAGTTATTCCACAACGGGTCACTTGTGTTCGTTCAACATTTGCATTAGTTCTTTGTTGCAAAGTATCACGAATTTGGCCAATATGTATTCTAGTAACAGAATCCTGCATGTAGAAATCATACAAGACATCTAGCATATGTTCCATGAGTTGTTCATCATTCATTTTTACTTCCCCATTTTCAAATCATTTCTTACTTTAAAAAACCAACCACTCAGGATTGTTTGTAGATGATAGTTCTAAAATAATTGACTAATCCTTCTTATCTCTAAACAGTTTTATTAATTGACTTTCTGAAAGCTTTTCATGAGTGAGAATTATCTTGCCATCCTCTACAATGGCAATTCGGTAATAATTATAGGCTGTACCATAAACGTTATTTGATGATTTATATGCTGTCACAAGATTATCTATAGCAATATGAAAAAGCCACTCAACAACCGCCTTTTCACCCCAGTGAGTTTTTACAAATTCTCGATCAGATGCGTTATCCGTGTGCCGTAACATTCTATGATTGACGCCAAGATCCTTTTTTGGTTCATCCATCCATTCATGTAGTTTTCTAAAATCGTCTTTGCCTTTTGTTCTTTCTAAGCTAATACAACAATGTTCCTCTAAAGACGGCATGGGAACCGTAGTTCATATCATCTCTTTCTTTATAATGACTTCATTTTATCACTTCCCAACAAACTTAAATACATTTTTTCATCTAGCTGGTGCCATGACTGATGTTTTTGACAAGGAAACAAGAAGTCGCATAATGTCAAAGATCAGGTCAAAAAATACAAAGCCAGAATTATTTCTTAGGAAAGAGCTTTGGGGAAGGAATTTAAGATATAGGTTGCATAAAAGGGATGCCAGGAATGCCGATATAGTGTTTGCAAAAAAGAAGGTGGCTGTTTTTGTGGATGGTGATTTTTGGCATGGCTATAACTGGAAAAAGCTTGGAAAAACGCCCCCGAAGAAATTCTGGCAAGCAAAAATAAGAAGGAACATGAAAAGAGACAAAAAAACAACCCAGGAGCTTGAAAGTAATGGCTGGGTAGTACTCAGGTTTTGGGAACATGACATCCTTGAGGATGTTGATGCATGTGCTGATGTAGTTGAAAAAACTCTTAAAACAGCACCAAATTTTTAAAGGAGATTTCTGTTGCTAACATCATGTCTAATAGGTATGTAGGTTTTGTCTCTGACGAGCACTTCTTGGATTGCGTGAAATGGGTCTGTAGGGCATATCCACACAATCCTGATGAGATTGATATGGAAAAACTGCAGAGAAATACAATCGACCCGTTTAAAGTGGTATTTGACCTCATGAACGGAAATATGGGTGTTGACTCGTGGCTCAAGAATGAAAGCATTCGCCAGAATGACAAAACCATCAACAATACGATCGGGGAATTTCATCAAAAACTGCTGGGTGGTGTTAATGGATGGGACAACCTTGGAGTGGGTGATGATTCAAAGGTCGATTTAAGAAAATCAGACAAAACAATATTCATTGAGCTAAAGAATAAGTGGAATACGATGAACTCTGACGCCACAGAACAGTGCAGAAAAAAACTTGAGCGGGCAGTTGCTGACAACCCTGATGCGATAGCCTACTGGGCATACATAATCAGCCAGAACGGTACATCGGGTGAATCTACTTGGTATTACCATGGCAAAACTGACGTTAAAGTAAAAAAAGTTTGGGGAAAAAGGGTCTATGAACTGGTTACAGGGAATGTTGATGCTCTTGAAAATACATGGAAGGCGCTCCCCTTAGCGATAAAAGACATTATAAAGTCAGGCCATGTGCTTAGCGGGGCTGACGAACAAAAACTTCGAGAGTTTTTTGAGGTTGCTTTTGGAAAGCCTCCCTAGCAAGGGCATCAATTAGGCTTGTTCCAATAGCCTCAGCAAGATTCACTGGTACTGCGTTCCCGATCTGTTTGTACTGTGGTTGTAAACTTCCCTTGAAGACCCAGCCATCGGGGAATGTCTGTATCCTAGCATACTCCCTAATTGTAAACGGCCTTGTCTCAAGGGGGTGAATCCTGTCGGTCTCTTTTTGTGTAGGTGATGTCGTGAGCGTTAGGCAGGGCTCATCCCATGAAATCCTTCTAGCCATCCCTCTTCGCCCACCACTGCTATAGAAGCTTTTCCCCATGTATACCTTTTGAAGTTCTATCGGCAGGTCTACCCAGCTCCCCCCAGGTGGCACCTTACTTAGTATTTCCTCCCTCCACTTGGAATACTTTTGGCCTAGGGATGACGGCACATCCTTCAGCGCCTCACGAAGGGTTACTATTTTCTTTTGTGGCTTAGGGAAATAATATTTTAGCCCACCCCTTGTTCCAACGATGAAAAGCCTTTTCCTCTTTTGGGGAACGTTGTAATTTACTGCATTGAGAACCTGGTACTTCACATCATACTCAAAACTTCTTAGGATTTCAAGCATCGTTTTGAAGGTCTTTCCCTCGTTGTGGCGTACCAGCCCCTCTACATTCTCCCCTACAAAGATTTTTGGTTCCACTTCCTTAATGCATCGGGCAAATTCAAAGAAAAGCGTGCCCCTTGTATCATCAAACCCGAGCTTCTTCCCAGCGTGGCTAAATGCCTGGCAAGGGAAACCGCCAGTTACAATGTCCGCTTTCATATTACTAAAGTCAACAGTACTGACATCAGTATGCAGGACATTCCATTCTGGCCTATTTGCCTTCAGGGTAGCGACACAATCCTTGTTATTCTCAACTAGCAAAATGTTTTGTAAACCAGCTTTTTCAAGCCCTAGGGCTAAGCCACCTGCTCCAGCGAAAAGCTCAATACTTGTATACCCCTTTTCAGTCTCCCTGGCTTTCATATTTCATCCTAACTGCTGTAATAATAGGTAATAGCATACCATCATTATAATCGTTTTCAGGGGATAATTAAAACTACTTTTACAGGGGAAATATTTTATTTTTGAATACATAAGAATCAATAAATAGTTTCTGCTAGGTAAAACTCTAAATTCTAGATGCTGTTTCTTTTTTAGGAGAAGGAATTGGAATGGAATATAAACTATCTCCATCGAGCTTGAACTTACTCGAAGACTGCCCACGTTGTTTTTGGCTATCACAAGTAAAGAAAATTAAACGTCCTTCTGGTCCAATGTCTTCGATTCCGATAAAGATGGACAGCATCATAAAAAAATATTTCAACAAATACAGGGAATTAAATGAATTGCCGCCAATACTTGAAGGGAAGATTACTGGACGATTGGCTGTAGACATGCCAAAGACACTAACACATGAAGAAGAGAACGGGATTACATTAACTGGACGGCCAGATGAATATTTTGAGCTTGAAGACAAGAGTATCGTGGCATTTGACCATAAAACAAAATCTAAGGCTCCTGATCCTGAGGATGTTCATTCTTCTTATCGATTACAATTGAATGTTTATTCTTATCTAATCAGGGTAATGGGCTATAAAACAACCGATAAAGCATATCTGGCATTCTATTGCCCTGATGACTGTGAATTGCACAACGGGATGTGTATTCACTGCACAGTTATTGAAGTGAAAACAAATCCATCACATACAAAGGAGTTAGTTAATAAGGCATACAATGTGTTAAATGGCCCGATACCAAAACATAGCGACAACTGTGAATATTGCAAATGGAGAGAAGAAACACTAAAGATTGAAAGATAATAAAATTATTATAAAGGAAATAGATATTTTTAGACTTATGACTACTTCAAATGTTTTCATAATCGAATCTTTAAAGTTAGACGATGAAAAAAATGAAAGATATGAAGGCAAATTTTTATCCCATATATTAAATTTAGACCGTAATAAAAAAACATCCATTTACTATTATATTAGAACGAAAAAAGAGTTGATAGAAATATTAAAAAAATTTGATACAAGCAATTATCGGTATCTTCATATTTCGTGTCATGGAAATGATAAAAATGTATCTATGACATTAGATAAAATCCCATATGAAGAATTTGGAGAAATAGTTAGACCCCATCTTGATAAAAAACGTTTGTTTTTATCAGCTTGTGAAGCAGTTAATCTTAGTATGGCAAAAGAAATAATTCCTAACTCAAAGTGTTATTCTTTAATAGGATTTGATCAATCGATTGAATTTTCTGATGCGGCGATGATGTGGGCATCCTTCTATCATCTGATGTTTAAGAAGAACCCACGTGCTATGAAAAGAAAGGATATTTGTCAAATTCTCCAGAAAATTAAAGTTACATATGGTATTAATATGAGATTTTTTTCAAGAAGCACAAAGTTTCCAGGTGGTATACAAGAAGATGTAACAAAATAGTATACTATAGTAAAATAATTATACTGCAGTATGAAAAAGTATTTATAGTACAAAATATATACATGCATATGGATGTTAGGGAGGAGGTGAGGAGAACACACCACAGTATAAAAAACACAATGATTATAAACCCCAAAACTTTTCGCTCCCCACAAGATAAGGAGTGGAAAAAGATATGACGAAATGGGAATTACTATCGCCCGAATTAAAAGTTTGTAGTGTAATCTATGAATTTACTAAAATCAAAAAAGAAAAAATATGGTTTAGCAAAATAGTCAAAATACTTGATAAAGACGTTTCTAGATCTACTATATCAAAAGGTTTAGACAAACTATTTGATTTGGGAATAATTGATGGAAATTGGGAAAAAGCAGAACGAAAATGGACAAGAGTTTTCAATATTGCAGGAGAAGCAAATGATTTTGTCAAGAGTATTTATGAAAATACTAAACGCGGTTCTATTTCCTAGTGAAACGCCGAAATTCTGGAGTTCTCAATTCTTCTTTCTCCATCAATATTCCTTTTTTTCTTAGTTCTGGAAGGACATTAGCTTGAATATTTTCCAATAAATAACGATTTAAAAGATAAGGGATACATATTTTACAAATAACTGCAGTTTTTTTAGTATTCGCTAGTTTATAAAAACAATTGCTGGGAAATTTTCTCCAAATTTTGCATTTATCAGAATTATATCGTGGATTTAATAATGGCATTATTTTAATTTCTGTAGTCCCATCATAAGTTGCCATAGAACATCTAATCTTAT
>JALHTX010000401.1 GCA_022866015.1 Thermoplasmatota archaeon | reverse complement strand
TCTGTCTCGGGTGGAACAGTATTATCAATTTTTACTTGACAAGAGGTTGATTCTGATGCACCATCATTATCTGTAACTGTTAAAGTAACATTATATATTTTATCAGATTCTGGAAATTCATGGTCTGGATTACTTCCTTCAGCTGTAGCTCCGTCCCCAAAATCCCAGTGATAACTAGTTATTGATCCTCCATCTCTATCATAAGAATAACGAGCATCAAAATCATTACAAATAAGTGTATCATGTAAAATGAAGGTATTATAGTTAATTACTGCTTTAGGCGGCCAAAATTCCAATACCTTTATTATTTTGGTTCTATTGCTTTTTAGTCCCCATACGTTTTGTACAGTGAGGGTTACTTCATATTCACCTTCTTCATAATATATATGGGTTGGATTTTTTTGGTTTGAATCAATTATTCCGTCTCCATTAAAATCCCATTCTCTTAAAGCTACATCTCCATCTGAGGTATCTGTAAAATCTATCTCATCACCAGGGTGAGGATATTTTATACCATCATATGTATCATACTCATAATCCGAAAAAACTGCCATATTATAATCAACTGGACCAGGACCACTCGAACCCTGTGGCCAATCCATTGCTTTAACCCAGCAAACAATATCTTCTCCTACACTATTGCAACCATAAGCTATATTGAAAAAACCTTCATATCCAAAGCTTGGTCCCCAGCTGTTTTTAATGATCCAGTATCCACCATTTAATATACTTGAGTCATCAACCCATCCTGATAAGGTTACCTCATGGTTTGTAGTACCAGGATCATTTTGCTAATATACATCATTTGGATCATGATTATTAGAAAAAAAACTACTCCAAGAATTAGAAGCATAGATATCAACATCCATTGGTCCGTGCTCTAACAACCATGTTTTTATTGTATCCCAATCACTTGGATTATTTGAACTAAAAGCATTTGTCCAACCCCAAGTATCTATCTGCCATAATTTATTATCACTTTGAGGTGGATCTGTGAAATAATCCCAGTCATCACATTTATCATTACATGGAATGCTATCATCTGCTTGATAGGACATACATGACTCAATAGGACATCCATTGATACCATTACCATTTTGACCAGGCTCAGTACTATAAATAGCCTCAACTATAGTGTTTCCCCATCCACCACCACAACCACCATTCCCATCATTTACACAAGAAAGACAGTATTGTTCAGATAAATCTATGTCTGTAGTTGGGTATCCCGAAGCAATGTTTATCGCCCCTTCAAAAGCACCAATAGCCCCAAAGATATAACAGCTACCACAGTTACCTTGATCTCGTGCAGGTGTAGTCCAATCTCCCCCATAATCTTTCCAACTGAATTGACTTGGAAGATCATCCAAACTAGCAGTAGGCTCTGGATTAGGATCATATTCTTTGATTTGAAAATATTTATCTTCCATAGGTGGTCTATTAGACATGACTGGATATTTTCCATCCAACAAAATACATTCACCTTCATTTTTAGTTAAATCTGTATCGCATCCACTGCATTCATCAGTATTATTTTTTAAGGTTTTTTTATAATCAAATGCAGAGATGGATAATGTAAATAAACTTACTAAAAACATTCCTAAAATAGTAGCTACTAATATTTTTTTAAGCATTTTCATATTATCAACCCCCTATAAATATAAAGAAAAAAAGAAAGAGAGAGGTTTTTTTAGAATATTAGTAATGTTGCTGTTATTTGGTCTGTTAAGGTTTCGTTGTTATCTGTATATGCTATTACGTCTATTGTGTGTTTTCCTGTCATTTTTTGGTCTATATCCCAAGTGTATGGGTATTCTGTAATTGTTTTTTGTATGTTTCCATCTAGCAGGAAGTCTACATGGTCTATATTTGCGGGTTCTTGTGTGAATGGTGCTATCGTAACATGTATTTCCGCGGTCCCTATTAGTATTGTTTTTTGTATTGGTAAAAGTCTCATTCCAAATATGTATAATCCATTTGTCGGTTCGGTGATTTCTAGGTCAAAGTTTAAATTTGATATTGTGAAGGTTGTGGTTTTTATTTGTTCTTGGTTCCCTATATAGTCGACTGAATAGTATTCTATAGTATGTTCTCCTAATGTATCTATAGTTATTGGTTGGTAGTATGTTTTGTATCCTTCATTGTCTAATTTGTAGAAAGTATCTTTGACACCTGAGCCTTCATCTGATCCGAGTACTCTTATTTCAACGTTTTTGTAAAACCTGTTATTTGAACCTTGTCCAAAAAATAAACATTGAGTCTCAGGAATATCTAAATCGACTTTTACTTGTTTTATGCATTCTTCGTTTGCATTCCCTGCGTTATCAACCGCAAAAGCACATAAATAATGATTTCCTTCACCTATTGTAATTGGATTTGTATAAGTTTGCCAGGCACCATAATCTATACTATACATTATCTTGTAAAGACCTGATAGTCCATCTTCTCCTGTAAATTCGATTGTTACAGGGCTTGTATACCATCCATTTTTTTGTTCTCCTCCAGTTATTATTACATCGAGTGTAGGCTCTGTTTTATCTATAAAGAAGGTTTCAGATACTGGTATTTCTTGGTTTTGCCAGTAGTCAACTGAGTAACATTCTACCGTATGTTCACCTTCAGTTCCTATCGGTATATATCCTTGTCCTGCATATTTTATCCAGGTCCCATTATCTATTCTATAAAATGTAGCTGATACTGATGTCCAATCTGTAGCTGAAAAAGCGATTCGTTGAGTTTCTTTATACCATTCTGTAGTATATGATCCAATACCATGAATTATTTCTGTAACTGGTGGGACTGT
>JALHTX010000400.1 GCA_022866015.1 Thermoplasmatota archaeon | reverse complement strand
ATTAGCTCGTGCTAGTTCAAAAGCACTTTTTGTATAAGTGCCAGTAGTAATAACTATCGCCTTATCCACATTATAATATTTTTTTGAGGCAAACTTCTTGAACTGCTTTATTAGATACATTTCCGATATATCATTGTGGAGATCTTGGAACGGCTACTCGAATTAAAGAGGAAAGGAAAAAACAAGGTAATAGAGATTTATCTGTAACTGGATGGGACCGCCAAAGATGAGATTGGATGTGAATAAAAAAATTTATGGATTCGAGACATATTAGTGTTATTTGATTTTTAGAAAGGAAAAACCATCATTTGGTAATTTTTATCAAAATGAATGATAACGATTAACACGATTACACACATAAAGTTTATATATTACTTTCCGACGCTATCATTTTTCCAAATTTAGTCAATTATATGTCTAAGTCAGCTAAAACATTTCTCCTTAAAAATGGTACGATAAATGTTACAAAAATAAATACAGAACTTTTAATACATTATTTACTTAAAATTTTTAATTAATTTAGTATAGAAATATCAAAAATAAGAAAAATATCGCAGTGAAATTTATAAGAAAACATTTAGAATAGTAGGACCACATGAATTAATATAATATGAAAATATTTTATCAATAGATTTATATTATTTCAAAATACAGCCTTTTTTAATGACTTTTTCAACATGATTAATACCAAAATGATAAGGAATAAAAAGATGATTTGGCACATCTAAAACAATAATATCTGCTTGCTTACTTTTTTCAAGAGAACCTATTTCATTTTGTTTACCTATTGCACATGCTGCATTAAAAGTAGAAGCACATATCGCCTCAGCTGGTGTCATTTTCATATTAAAACAAGCAAGTTGAATTATAAACTGCATGTTTTCAACATAACAATTAGCATTAAGATCAGTAGCAAGTGCTATTGGGACACCTAAATCAATCATTTTTCTTGCAGGTGCATAATCCTTTAACATAAGACAAAAAGGTGTACCAGGAAGCAATACACCAATTACTCCAACCTTCGCCATATCTTTTATTCCTATTTCAGAAATCATCAAAAGATGGTCAGCACTAATAGCACCAACTTTTGCGGCAAGAGAAGCACCACCACTATCAAACATCTCATCAGCATGAATTTTAGGCAACAATCCATGTTTTTTACCTTCTTCAAGAATTTTTTTAGATTGAGCAATTGTAAAAAATTCTTTTTCACAGAAAACATCACAAAATTTTGCATATTCTGAAACCCTAGGAATCATCTCCTCAATTACAATTTTTACATATCTAGATGCAGAATGCTCTTTTGGGATTGCATGAGCACCAAGAAATGTTGAAACAATGTCTACAGGCTGAGTATCATCAAGTTTTTTTTGAACCTTAAGCATCCTAAGTTCTGTTTCGGTGTTAAGACCATATCCACTTTTTGCTTCACAAGTAGTAGTACCATATGAAAGCATTCTATCAAGCCGTACTCTTGCTTCATTAAAGAGATCATCATCAGATGCATTCCTTGTTTTTTCAACAGTATAAAAAATTCCTCCACCTTTCTTTTTAATATCAAAATACGAAAGACCTTTTAGTTTCCAATCGAGCTCAAACTCCCGACTACCTGAAAATACAAGATGAGTATGCGGATCTACAAAACCAGGCATAACAGTTTTTCCTTTAGCATCAATTATTGTTTCTGCTTTATAAGAAAGATTTTTTCCAACATCAACTATAAGACCATTCTTAATTGCAACAGAACCACCTTTAATTATCTCGATATTACTCATTTCTTGTTTTTTTCTAGGAAAATTTGAACCTTTAAGAGTGATTAATTCATTGGCATTTTTGATTAAAATATCTATTTTTTGCATGTCAATTTCCCAAAGTGTTAAAAGAAAAACCAGGATTAAGGGTTTACGGTGCTTGGTTTATGCAAAAAATTGTGGAATGCGTTCCAAATTTTAGCGAAGGAAAAAATAAGATAATTATAAATGCAATTTCTGCAGCAGTAGAATCTATTCCAGGAGTAAAACTACTAAATGTTGACCCGGGTGAAGATTTTAACCGCACAGTTTATACTTTTGTAGGTGAACCTGAACCAGTTCTTGAAGCAGCATTTCAAGCAGCAAAAGTAGGCATAGCGCTTATTGACATGACAAAACATAAAGGAGAACATGCTAGGATGGGTGCGCTAGATGTTTGTCCTTTTATTCCAATTAAAGGTGTTACTGATAAAGACTGTATTAATCTTTCAAAGAAATTTGCAGAAAAAATATCAAAAGAACTAGCAATACCAGTTTTTTTATATGCAAAATCAGCAACAAAACCTGATAGAGTAAAACTTCCAGATATTAGAAAAGGAGAATATGAAGCATTAGAAGAAAAATTCAAAAATCCTTCTTTTAAACCGGACTACGGCAAACCAGTTTTTGTACCAAAAAGTGGAGCTACAGCTACAGGATGTAGAGACATATTACTTGCATATAATATTAATTTAAACACAAATGATAAAAACATTGCTTCAGAAATTTCGGGAAAAATAAGAACCAGTGGCGTTCCTAAAAAAGACAAAAATGGAAACAAGATAATTGGAAAAGATGGAAAACCAGAGTATACACCTGGCCGTTTTAAAGGATTACAAGCAGGTGGTATGATGTATAATGAAAACATTGCACAAGTATCAATGAATCTTTTAAACTACAAAGAAGTAAACCTACATGATGTTTTTGAAGCAGTAAAAGAAGAAGCAAAAAAACTAGGTGCAAAAGCAACAGGAAGTGAAATAGTAGGACTTTTACCTGTAGAATCACTCATACTTGCAGGAAAATTTTATGCAACAAAAGAAGATTTAAATATCTCTGATGAAGAAGAACTAGTAAACCTTGCAATAGAAAAACTAGGATTATCAGAATTATATCCTTTTAAACCAGATGAAAAAATAATAGAATATATGATACAAGAAACAGGACCACTTGCATCAATGAAAATAAAAAGTTTTCTATCAGAGCTAGCATCAAGTAGCCCTGCACCAGGAGGCGGAAGCGTTGCAGCATTATCAGGAGGATTAGGTGCAGCACTTACATCCATGGTTTGTAATCTTACCATCGGTAAAGAAAAATATACAGATGTACAGGATGATATTAAAAAAACTCTTAAACAAAGTGAAAAACTCAGAAAAAAACTAACAAAATTAATTGATGAAGACACAAATGCTTTTAACGATGTCATGAAAGCACTTAAAATGCCAAAAGTAACAGATGAACAAAAAAAGGTACGTAGTAAAGCAATAGAAGAAGGTTACAAAACAGCCACACAAGTCCCATTAGATACTGCAAGAACATGTTTACAAATTCTTGATACCGCAAAAACAGTTGCAGAAATCGGAAATGTAAAATCTATTACAGACGCAGCAGTATCAGCACTTATGGCCCGCTCTGGAGTAGAAAGCGCGATTTTAAATGTCAAGATAAACTTAGGTTCCATTAAAGATGAAGATTTTGTAAAAAAAATCAGCAATGAACTAGAGAATATTCAAAAAAATCTCTCTAATAAAACACAGGAAATATTAAAAATAGTAAATAGTAAAATCTAAAGTTTTTACAAATCCTTTAAGTACTCCTTTTTTTCTTCTCTTTTTGTTATGAAAACAGATATTGAAATTGCTCATGAAGCAAAAATTGAGGATATTTATTGTGTTGCAAAAAAAATTGGGATTAACGAAGATGAAGTAATTCCATGGGGTGGTTTTAAAGCAAAGATTCACCCTAAGATTTTTGATCGCATTAAAAACAATAAAAATGGTAAATTAATTCTTGTTACTACAATAAATCCTACACCTCGTGGTGAAGGAAAAACCACAATGACCATTGGCCTTGCACAAGCACTTGCAAAACTTGGTAAAAAAACTATGCTATGTATTCGTGAACCTTCTTTAGGACCTGCTATGGGCATGAAAGGGGGTGCCACAGGTGGTGGTTACTCCCAGGTTGTTCCAATGGAAGATATAAACCTTCACTTCACAGGAGATATGCATGCAATAACTAGTGCTCATAACCTACTTGCAAGTCTTCTTGACAACCATATTAATTATGGAGATGAGTTTCATATTGACCCCAGGTATATTGTCTGGCCTCGTGTCTTAGATATAAGTGATAGAGCTTTGCGTAAAGTTGTTATCGGATTAGGCGGACCAAACAATGGTGTTCCTCATGAAGAAGAATTTGCAATTACTCCAGCATCAGAGATAATGGCTATATTATGTCTCGCACAAGACTTGAAAGATTTAAAAGAAAGACTAGGTAAAATTATTGTTGCTTATACCTATGATAACAAACCAGTTTATGCAACTGACTTAAAGGCAGTTGGTGCTATGGCTGTGCTTTTAAAAGATGCAATTAAACCTAATCTTGTTCAAACAATAGAAGGCGTTCCAGCATTTGTTCATGGTGGTCCTTTTGCAAATATTGCACATGGTACAAATAGCCTTATTGCTACAAAAATGGCTTTAAAGCTTGCCGATTATGTCGTAACCGAAGCAGGTTTTGGAAGTGAACTAGGTGCTGAAAAATTTTTTAATATTGTCTGCAGAACAGGAGATTTACATCCAGATGCAGTTGTAATGCTTGTAAGTATCCGCGCATTGAAAAGACATGGAGACGGAAGCGTAGAAAAAGGTCTTTCTAACCTAGAGAAACATTTGGAAAATATATCGCTTTATTATGTTCCCGTAATTGTTGCAATTAATCATTTCATAGATGATACAGATGAAGAAATAGAGATCGTTGAAAAGTTCTGCAATTTAAAAAATATACCAGTTGCAGTTGCTGATATATGGAGTCAGGGTGGCGAAGGAGGAATTGAGCTTGCAGGAAAACTAATAAGCCTTATTCATAATAATCCGTCTAAATTTAAATTTCTATATGATCCAAATCTTGCGGTTAAAGAAAAAATTGAACTTATAGCAAAAAAAATCTATGGAGCCCAGCGTGTAATTTACACAGTTGCTGCAGAGCAAGATATCAAACTATGTCAAGATTTGGGACTTGATAAACTACCTATTTGTATTGCAAAAACCCAGTATTCATTATCGGATGATTCAAAACGCCTGGGAAGACCCAAAGGTTTTAAAATAACTGTTCGTGAAATAAAGTTTTCAGCAGGAGCAGGTTTTTTAGTCCCAATGACGGGTAAAATTACAACAATGCCAGGGCTACCAAAAAAACCAATTTCTGAAGATATAGATATTGATGAAAAAGGAAACATAACAGGTCTTTACTAAACTATAAAAATAATGTGGTTTCCTGAATTAACTTTCTCCTGATTTTTCAATAAGGTCATCTCAACACTCTCTTTTCTTCTTTTTCCTCATCTTGTCCTGGAACGCCTGATAGGGCGTTCTCAGGTGCCCATTTTCAAGGCTGCTGTGAGGTCGT
>JALHTX010000399.1 GCA_022866015.1 Thermoplasmatota archaeon | reverse complement strand
TTTTACTCCCTATATTCATGTCGCAGATATAGATAGCAACTCACTTGTATTTATAGGAACTCTTGATGTATATCCAGAAACCGATTTCTCATTAAACATAACTGCTGATAATCTATCTCCATCTATTGGATCAAAAGTTAATTTCACAATCTGCGTAAAAAATAATATAGGGGGTACACCTGCAGTAAACATTAAAATCCTCGTTAGTTTATCAAAGAATTTTTCCTATTTAAGTAACGAAACTTTCGGAAACCCCAGTTTTTATAACTCGAATATAAGTATATGGAATATAAGTTATCTGGAGAGTGGGGAATCTGCATGTCTTAGAATTACAACAATTGTAGTTCTTACATCAGAGGCTACTCAGTTGGCTATGATACTTGATGGTTCTGGAAGTATTTCAACGGGTGATTTCTATCTTATGAAAGAGGGTCTTGCGAGTTCGATTGAGAATCCAAGTATCTTTCCACATGATGGAAATGTAGAACTTACAGTTATTCAATTCGGTGGGTTGCAAGCGCGAGTAGAATTAGGACCAAGTCTTGTGACAAAAAATAACTATACGCTTATTGGAAGTAAAATTAGGAGTATACACCAGATTGGCAGTTCTACGCCAATGAGTTGTGGTATTAGACTTGCTGCAGATAAATTATTTAACTCAAAATATTTTGGTGTTAATAAAAGACAGATAGTCAATTTAATCACAGATGGTGTTGCAAACTGTTACTGGATAAATGGATATACAGGAACATCTCAAGGATATGATGGTTGGGTAAAAGGTGATGACCAGGTCCATACTGGTAACTATTCTGCTAGAGCATATTATTTAAATAATAATAGAAATAGAGATGGAAATTTTTACTGCAACGATGTAAATACAACCGGAGCAACAAGTATTACAGTAGATTTTTGGTATAGATTACACTATACTGAAGATGGGGCGTGGAGTGGGAATGGTAAAAATAGACATTGGACTGCTGATGATGACTTAATTCTATACTATTATAATGGAAACTCATATGATTCTATCCAAAATCTAGGTAATGGCACGGAAGATACATGGCTTCATTATACTAATACAATTACTAATACACAATATCCAAAATATTTTAAACAAAACTTTAAAATCCAATTGAAAAGCTTTTGTGATTCAGATGAAAAGGTTTGGATTGATGATGTTATTATTAAAACTAATAATAAAGAGTTACTCAATGATAGTTTCGAAAGTGAATATTGGGCTGATAAATGGTGGAATCCCTCGCTTAAAAGTGCAGAGGAAGCTTCATCATATTTAATTAATAAACTTCAAATGACCAACGATCGAGATCAGTTTGATTCCCTTGCAGTAGGTGTTAATGGTTATTATTATACAGGACCAGATGTTTATTGGTTAAAAAATAAAATAGTCTGGCCTCAACCAAGTTATATTGCACCACCCTACATAGCAGGATGGGTAAAAACAATCACAACGTGGCAGGAATTTGAGCAGGCTATTATTGAAATATTCAGTGGGTATTTCGGTGTTTCCAATAACAATTATGTACAAATTATTAGTTCAACCCCATCAATTGACCCTAACCCTGAAGATAATGAAATGAGTATAATTTTAGACACGGATTAGAGCAACTAAAATAATTATCGACAAGTACCTTAACCAATATAGTAATATTAGTAATATCGTAATAGGATACGAGTTCCTATTCGCGATGCTGTAATTTTAACAATAAAGCCATCTATCCGTTTAATGACATTTTGCCATAGACATCTGCAATTACCAAGTATGTCTATGTCATATTGCCATTATTATAATGGCATAAATCTATCTTGGCTTTTAAAGCCATCATTCTATGTTGATTTATAAAATTATTTAATGTTACATGATGATAGGGATTAAAGATTTCCCGTTTTGAAAACTTTATTTTTTCATCATACACCACCTTTTTCCAAAATAATTGTTTACAAAAAATGTTCAACAACTCTTGGAAGTCATCGCTTCCTTCAGATGACTTCCAGACCACCTGCTAAGTAATATAGGTAACATTTGTAAGATTTTCAAATATCCCATTCTGCACTCTTATAAGAGCTGCAAAAACCAGAGTGAGCATTGCTGTTCCCACGCGGAATAGGAATCCTTTCCATCCACGTTTACATGGTCGATCATCTAAAAGTGTAGTATTTTTTACTCGTCCAAAGAAACCCTCCATATAGCTACCTCTCTTTTTACATTTCTCCTGATACCCCTCAGAATTTTTTTCTTCCATACGCCGGTTACGGAAATATCCTCCAACAGATTCAAATTCTCCTTTTTTGTAGAGATACTGGAGCATATAATCCACATCTGCTCCAGTTACAAAATCACTCTCCGAGTGATATTTCTGATATAATCTTTTAATCTTCTGAGGTTTACTTTCTTTTTTAGAAACCCAGTTTTTTGCTATCTTATAATACAAAGAAACCTTGTTGATTTCACTATGTGCAATGTTTTCAAATGTAGCATATTTGTCATCTGCAACTCGTTCCACCTCATGTAGCCCAAGAGTTGCTAGTTGTTTTTGTGAGGGAACCAGGTTTTTTCCCTCATCATAGGTTATCTCCATAGGAGTATAACACAATGGTATATCCATTTCTGCATCAAGGGTTACATCCAGTTTGTAACCACTGTGCTTGTAATAACCACTATACTTTTCTTCCGCGTCATGTTTTAAACTCCGTATGTCTGTTGCATCCTGGAAAACACTTTTTCCTAGAGGCATGTTTTTCCTATGTAGAAGGAAAACTAGTTCCTGGAGGATTTCTTCG
>JALHTX010000398.1 GCA_022866015.1 Thermoplasmatota archaeon | reverse complement strand
TCCGGTTCAGGAAAAACAACCCTGTTAAACATCATAGGATGTTTAGATTCAGCTACATCGGGGTCTGTTTTTATTAATGGAACTGATGTAACAACATTAAATCAAGTGCAACTTACACGGTTTCGACGAGAAAATATTGGATTAATTTTCCAACAATATCATTTGGTTTCCTATCTGACAGCACTTGAAAATATCATGATGGCACAGTATTACCATGGTATCATAGATGAATCAAAGGCTGTTGAGGTATTAAAACGAGTAGGATTAGGCCATAGACTTGATCACATCCCTTCACATTTATCTGGAGGTGAACAACAAAGAGTATGTATCGCACGAGCCTTGATTAATGATCCAAAAATTCTCCTTGCAGATGAACCAACCGGAAATCTTGACCAGAAAAACGGAGAGATTGTTCTAAAACTTATCAAACAACTCCATGAGGAAGGACATACCATTCTTCTTGTGACGCATAACCCGGATATTGCAAAACTTGGGCAACGTATTATCACTGTTATTGATGGAAAAATATGTGCTGATTCAGTATGTATATATGAAATAAACGAAAAATAAAAAGAGGTAAAAAAATATGAAGAAAAAAATAATATTAATTGGTGTAGGAACAATTATCGCGTTTCTATGTCTAGCAGGTTGCACTAGTTCCCCACAAAAAGAATTAGATTCCAATACAAACTCCAATCCCCCACCTCAGCAAACCGATACAGAAATTTTCATACCCGTCTCTAATTTAAGTACCACTGCTAAGTTTTATTCCTTTGAATCTGAAGGAGTTACCATCCGGTATTTTGCTGTGAAAGATGCATCTGGAAATGTCCATATTGCTTTTGATGCTTGTGACGTCTGTTACGAAGCTAAAAAAGGATATCGACAAAACGGGGACGTCATGCATTGCATTAACTGTGGAAAAGAATTCCCGATCACGAGTATCGGGACAGATAATACAGATGGTGGATGTTGGCCGAGCTATTTACCTATGCGCATTGACGAAAACACAGTAGTCATAAAAATCGCTGATTTAGTAGCAAAACAATATATGTTCTCATAGAGAAATGATTTCACCATGAATACTGCATGTAAACAAATGTGTTAACAAATATGAGTCCAAATCTCCACCTTTGCATCTTTTATTTTGGAAGATTAATAATCAAATCCTTTCAGTGGTTAAGTGATTTAAACTTGAAGTCTAAATCATTTCCTATATAATTTTAAATTATAAAGTAAAAAGAAATCAAATGATTAATAAGTATATATGATAGATTAATACCATTTATCAAAATTCGTTTTTTGCCGTATATTTTCAGAGAAAAGTTTATTAACTTATAATACTTACCAATTGGTAAGTATAGGGAGTAGATTGGAATTCTTTTTCTAATATCCTTTCCTCTCTCCCATTCCTCCACAAATTATCAATTAATCCATATTGTTAAAAAGAATGATTTATAAACAAACAGTTGATTTTTAAAATTGGAGGTAAGAGAATGGTTGAGAAACCATATAAAGATTGGGAGGAAGTAAAGAAAGATATAATGGGGATTAAAGATTTCCCGTTTTGAAAACTTTATTTTTTCATCATACATCACCCTATCCTTTTTAAATTACAAAACAAAAGGCGTTCAGCACCTGGAAGCCACTGCATCATCAGGTG
>JALHTX010000397.1 GCA_022866015.1 Thermoplasmatota archaeon | reverse complement strand
ACCCCGTATACAATCAAGAGCAGGGCAAATTAGTTTCTGGGCAACGATTGGTGTATTAACTACTATTGGACTGTGTTTATTGATTTTAAGCATTCTAAATGGGTGATATTAACGAAAAAAGGAGGTAAAATGAAAGCCGACTACATTTTTAAAATGTATGTTACTGATGCCACAGAAAAACAGATGGAAAAACTATTAGATGCCTTCTTAGTGGCTTGTAAGAAATATGGCGACTTACAAACCACTGGTGCGTTTAAGGTGTGGAAATGAAATGCTTTTGTGAAACCAAAATGGTTAGAGAGGGTAAACACTGGATTTGTCCTAAGTGTGGTTTAATTGTAGTTACACATAGGCGTTTAGTAAGAATGTTAAAAGGGAAAGAGGAGTTAAAATGATAACCAAGTTAAGCCGTTGTAATATTGAACTGGATATATACGACATTATTTGTCGCATACAAGACGAAGATGACTTACAGGACTTTATAGGTATACTTAAAGAACAACTAAACAGTTGGGGGGATGTTAAACTAAAAGTAACTGTTAAACATTTGATTGGTTTAGTAAAATAGGGAGGTAAAAGAAAATGAAGTGCGTTATTTGCGGATACGTTGTAGATAAACATTTTACATCAGAAGGAAGAGTTAACTGGACAAAAGGACACAATGCCCAGCCAGTTAAAGACGGGCTGTGTTGTACCATTTGTAATAATACAGTAGTTATACCTGCAAGACTTAAGTTAATGGAATAAACTAACTGTAGATTATAGGTTAAAATTTAAGTATTGATTATTGTTTACTACTGGATAATTATGAAAATCTTCTATCTTACTATTGTAATGGTTCATCTACTTTATTGCAAAAACTGTAACGATTACACACTAGATGAAAACTGTCACAGATGTAATAATAAATCTATTACGAAAAATCCTCCACGGTTTTCACCACAAGATAACTATGGTAGATATAGAAGAGAATTAAAAAAATCCATGAAAAAGTGATATATATGGAATATGTAGATATTAGATATATAGGAAAAAAACCTAAATTAAAAAATCCAATTTTTATAGAAGGATTACCAGGCATTGGAAATGTAGGAAAACTAGCAGCTGAGCATATTATCGAATCCATTAATGCAAAAAAATTTGCAGAGCTGCATTGCAAAGATTTCCCACCACAGGTTTTTATAAACACAGATGGTACTATTAAACTAGTAAACAACGAGTTTTTTTACTGGAAAGCACAAAAAAGAGACCAACGTGATTTAATATTACTTACAGGGGACTACCAAGGTTTATCTTCTCAGGGTCAATATGAGCTTGTAGAAAAAATACTAGATCTCGTACAAGAGATGGGAGTTAAAGAAATATATACACTTGGAGGCTATGGGCTGGGATATGAGATAGAAAATCCTAAAGTATTGTGTGCTACAACTGATATATCTCTTGTTAAACAGATGAAAAAATATGGTGCTATTTTTAAGAAAAATGAACCAGGTGGCGGAATAGTAGGAGCAAGTGGATTGCTAATTGGTCTTGGTAAACTACGTGGTTTGCAAGGTGTCTGTCTTATGGGGGAAACACCAGGGTATCTAGTTGATCCTAAAAGTGCAAAAGCAGTCTTAAACGTACTTATGAAGGTTACAAATATTAATTTAAGTCTTTCAGCACTTGAAAAAAAAGCAAAAGAAATAGAACGTATCGCTCATCAATTAAAAGAAATAGAAGGCTTGTCTAAAGAAAAAAGTGAAGAATTAAAATATATAGGATAAAAATAACTATTTTTTTATTGAGATTGATACCAATCTATTATTTCTTTAAAGTCAATAGCGTTGCCTGTAGTGTATATTACCTCTGAATTATACTCATCCCCGGAGGTTGTATCCAAGGAAATTAATATCCCAACTGCTGTAAGACCTTTAAGAAAACCTAAAACATAGTATTCTTTTCCATCATAATCTATCGTATTTTCATACTGCAATTCATATCCATCTTTTGATAAGTCTTGCTTATATGAATCAACTACTTGCTCAACTATTAAATTTGTCTTCCAAGCATTGCACTTTATTTTATCAAGATTTGGCATTTCTCCAAGTTCTGGATTTTCTTCAATGTATTTTTGAGTATTTATTGGCTCAATATTCCCCCGAGGTTGTTTTGTTTCACTTAAAAAAGGTAGATAATTAGCTAGATTAAGATACAAAAATATTGATGATATAATTATAATAACTATAACTAGTGATAGTATTTTTCTATTATTTCTCTTCATAGAAGAAGATTTTTTATTAATATTATCTTTATTATTTTCAACCAAATTATTATCTACCTTTTATTAACCTTAAGAAAAGATTATATTAAAATTCTTCGTGTTAAAAAGTCAAAATGAAAGAATTAGAAAAAAAGATTTTTTATTTTTATATTGCTTTTATTTTGTTTACTTTCATAAAATAATTAGTTCCAAGTGAAGATTCAATTTTTTGTAAAACACCTTCAACACGGTATTTAAGATTAGAGCTAACTGTTATATTTCCTGCTTCTTGTTTAGCCGTGTTTAAAGAAGTCTCATCTAAATTTAACCATATACTAGGAGTTGGATTTGAAATAGTAGTAGCAGATATTAAACTTGGACCATCAATTGATATGTAATAGTATCCTTCAATAGTTATATTTTTATCAATATAACTATCTTTGTTTTGCATAATTTCCTGAACATTTAAAGGCGAAATAACGTTTTTACCAGGTGGAGAAAAAACTACAAAAATAATAGCAATTATAATTACAGCGACAATTAAAACAAGAAGAATTGTTCGCATATCCCATTTTCTTTTAGCATTCATTATTTATACCTACCTTAAAGTTCGAAATAGTCTACTTATTAATAATCCTTATCAATTTAAACAAATATTATAGGTTTTTT
>JALHTX010000396.1 GCA_022866015.1 Thermoplasmatota archaeon | reverse complement strand
CTTGTGGATTAAGCCCCTGCCGACAAAAATATTAACCAGATGGAGAATATCAATGTAGCGAAACATAAAAAAAGAGTTCTAAGGAATGCGGGTCTTACGCTGATGCTTCAGACCACGCAGTATTCCCAGTCGCAACTATAAAAAAAACTGCAGGTGAAGATTATTAAAAAAATAGAAGGTTTATTTTTTAACTCATAAATATAGACATCATAAGACTTAATAGATAATAATTAATGGCAGCCTTTGTCTCCTCAATTAATGAATAAAAAAGGATATTTAAATGTATATATTTTTAAAGTCTATTTACTAATACCAATTTCTATTAATAATTCATCAATCTCCCACTTTTTAACAAGATTCCCAGAGGGTTTATCAATAAACGATAAACTTTTAGACCTTGTCTCGCCTTTAATATAATCAAACCAGTTCTTAAGAAAAGCAACTGAATCTGAATCAAGTTTAACCTGCGTAACAATTCTATCCTCAACATCAAGATCAAGTTCTTTTCTCATAGATTGAATCCTTCTAACAAGTTCTCTAGCTAGGCCTTCAGCTTCAAGATCAGGCGTCAAAGTAGTATCTAAAATAAGAACAACATCATCAGTCTGAGTCCTAGCAATATTTTCTTTTTCAATTTCGACAGCTTTAAAATCATCAGCTGTTAGGATAATTTTTTCTGAGCCGAATTTAAACTCAATTTTTTCTTTTTTATTTAATTTTTCAAACAATTCTTTTTTATCAAATGACTCAAGTTTTTCTATAATATCTCTTGCCTTCTGCTTATATTTAGGACCCAATTTTGAAGGATTAGGTTTATAGGTTTTAACCATAAACTTAGAAGTATTTTTCTCAAAGCTAATTTTTTTAACATTGATTTCTTCATTTAAAAGGTCAAGTAAATCCTTTATTTGACCTTCAACTTTTTTATCACAAATAAGAGCTGCAGAACCAAGCGGACATCTAACTTTAATACCAACCTTTGATCTAAGAGCACGTCCAACTTCCACAAGGGAGCGTATTTTTTGCATGCCCTCTTCTAAATTAGCATCTGTAAGTTTTTTGTCTAGTTTTACATAATCACAAAGATGAATGCTCTCGGGCATATTTTGTGTTTTAAGATTCTGGTATATTTCTTCAGTAATAAAAGGCGTAAAAGGTGCGATAATCTTTGATAAACCCATGAATATCTCATACATTGTAGAATAACCTGCAAGCTTATCGGTTGTTTTTTCCTCAACCCACAATCTTTTTCGAGAGCGACGTAGATACCAATTACTAAAATCTTCAATTACAAAATATTCAACTGCACGTGCTGCTTTATGAGTTTCAAAAGTCTGCATATATTTTTCTAGTTCATTTAAGGTCTGGTGAAAACGACTAATTATCCATTTGTCAAGCAGCTGTCTTTTTTTTATAGGAATTGTATCTTTATCAGGATTGAATTTGTCAAGTGCTGCATATGTTGCAAAAAAGTTATAAGAATTCCAAAAAGTCAAAATAAATTTACCTAATGTGTCTTTTACTGCTTGTTCATAAAACCTTGTAGAATTCCATGGAGCATTAGCAGATAGTAGATACCAACGAAGAGCATCAGCACCCTCATGTTCAAGGATTATATTTGGATCTACATAATTTCTCTTGCTTTTACTCATTTTCTGATTGTTTTCATCAAGAACTAGTCCTAGTGTTAATACATTTTTATAGGGTCGTTCATCAAATAAAAAAGTTGAAATTGCAAGAAGTGAATAAAACCATCCGCGTGTTTGATCAAGTGCCTCAGAAATAAAATCAGCAGGAAAATTTTTCTTGAATTCTTCTTTATTTTCAAAGGGATAATGCCACTGAGCAAAAAAAGCAGAACCACTATCATACCAACAATCAATTACTTCCTCCTCACGTTTCATAACAGATTTACATTTAGGACATTTTACTATAAGTTCATCAACAAGTGGTTTGTGAAGATCATAATCCTTTGGAAAGTTTTCACTGATACTCTTTAGTTCTTCAATGCTTCCAACACATATCTCGTTTTTACATTTTTTATTTGTACAAGTCCAAATAGGAAGAGGTGTACCCCAGTAACGTTTTCGTGAAAGAGCCCAATCTTTTACTTCACGTATGAAATCACCAAAACGTCCTTGTTGTAAATGTTCAGGATACCAGTTAATATTGTTATTGTTTCTAACAAGTGAATCCTGTACTTTTGTCATTGCAATAAACCAGGATTCCATAGCATAATAAAGCAAAGGTGAATCACAACGCCAGCAAAATGGATATTCATGAGTATGCTCATGAATACCTTCTAATAAACCACGCTTCTCGAGATGTTTTATAATCTTTGGATCAGCATCTTTTACAAATTCGCCACTCCATTCTTTAACTTCAGGTGGAAAAGTACCATCAAGTTTAACAAGTTGGATAACAGGTAAATCATATTTCTTACCAACATTATAATCATCTTCACCAAAAGCAGGAGCAATATGAACTATTCCTGTTCCATCTTCCATTGAGACAAAATCTGCAAGAACTATATACCATGCTTTTTTCTCAGGTTTAGCATAGTTAAAAAGTGGTTCATACTCAGTTCCTTCAAGGTCTTTTCCCTTGAAATAATCAAGATGCTCAAATTCTTGACCTTTTAATAGAACCGATGAACGTTCTTCTGCAAGTATTAAAACCTGTCCATTAAGCCTAATTTTCAAATAGTTTTCATTAGGATTAACAGCTAGTGCAACATTTGAAATCAAAGTCCAAGGTGTTGTAGTCCAAGCTAGAAAATATGCATCCTGGTTTTTGAGTTTAAATTTTACAAAAATTGATGGTTCTTTCACTGTTTTATAACCTTGAGAGATTTCGTGAGCAGAAAGAGCGGTACCACAGCGTGGACAATAAGGGACTACCTTATAGCCCTTATAGAGAAGTTTTTTTTCCCATGCTTGTTTAAGTGACCACCATACAGACTCAATATATTCATTTTTAAGAGTAACATATGGGTTGTCCATATCAAGCCAAAAACCTATACGCTTAGTCATTTCAACCCATGCGTTTTCATATTTAAAGACACATTTTTTACATTCCTGGTTAAACTTTTTAATACCATATTCTTCTATCTGTTGTTTATTCTCAAGCCCTAGTTCTTTTTCAACCTCTATTTCAACAGGAAGGCCATGTGTATCCCATCCTGCTTTACGCAAGATATAATGACCTTTCATTGTTTGATAACGTAAGATTAAATCTTTCATAACTCGTGTAAGAATATGACCAGGATGCGGCATACCATTAGCAGTTGGTGGACCCTCAAGAAAAACATAAGGTTTACATTTTTTTCTCTGCTCTATTGACTTTTTGAAAATATTTTGTTCTTCCCAAAATTTAAGAATTTTTTTTTCAACATCAGTTGGATTATATTTCTGAGGTGGCGACTTAATCATTATTTTATACACCATTATTTTTAGCACCCTTATAATAGAAGACTTTTAAAACCATTTCCCTTAAAAAAATTAGTAATTTCGTATATCATCTGCTTTCATAAATTCACGTAACAGAGAAGTGGCATAGCTTCCTTTTTGAAGTTGAAACTTTAAAAACAATGCTTTTTTCTCTGGATTCAGATCATCTTTAATTAAGTTAAAATCAAAATCTTGAATAAAACCAATAATGGGTCTTCTCGAACCCGATGAAGAAATAAAAGAAATCTCAGGTATTATAAAATCTCGAGCATCAAATTTTTCGGATTCAATAACTTTATGTTCTATTTCGCCCATTTCTCCATCTGAAAAAATAGAATTGTAACCAAATAAAATACTACTTACGCACGCTTTACCTTTAGAAATCTGAATATTCACCTTACCAATATTATTTTTCTTAACGGGTATAAGCTCCTCATCAAATGCTCCGTTTCTAAAAGCTAGAACAACATCACCCTCTATTGCCTTATTTATTGGAAAACCTTTTTTTATTCTGATACTTAAAATACGGTTGAATAGAGATGATTGATAAGCATAAATAAACATTGTTAAAAGATTTTTAGGTAGCTCTTTTAGACCACCAACAAAATCATTTGAATTTACCACAAGTTTGTTTAAAATCGCTTTTTCAAAACTAAGATGATTAGGATATGTTTTTAAGGCTTGTGAAAAATTTTTTGTCTTCTCAAGATTACTTCTTAAATTAAAGGTTTCTTCATCCTCACCTTTTATAGGATTTGCAATATATGTCATCACTGCTTTTTCAAAATCACCTTGAACAATATATTTACCAACGATATGAGTAATTGGCCTTATAATCCCAAAGCGTTGTATACCAAAAAAATTAGGAAAACCACCATTATTTTGAATTACGGAGAATATTTCTGTAACTTTTTCAGATTTTATTTGCTGGTTTATATTTCTAATAATTATTTCAAAATAGTTTCCATTTAAATTTCCAATTTTAACTGGTTTATCTGATTGATAGATATTTTTTATTTCAACATCTTTAATTTTTATTTCTTTGATTTTTTCAACAGGAATATTATAAAAAGACATAATCTGCGTTGTTTTCGCTCTTTTATCTTTTGTCCCTGCAAAATTTATTCTTTTTTTTGATATATGTAAACGACCAGATAGTTCTCTTAAAAGTAGATTTGTCTCCCAAGATGTCGATGTTATCTCGGCTATAGTGAATTTACCATCTTTTTTTTCTGGTGGATAACTAGGTATTTCTTTTACTAAAAAATCTTCTGGTTTTACCCTAAGTTTTCCCCCAAGACCAGGCTGTGATGTAAAAAAAGTTTCAATACCTATTTTTTTTTCAATTTCTAAAACTTTCATTTATTTTTTACTCTTACTTTTATCCTGAAAGATTTTATTAAATGTATTAACTTCATCCTCTAGTTGTTTTACCGCCTTTAAAAGTATTTCTTCAGGTTTACCATTTTTTACACGAATGTATAGCGTCCTTTTTTTTGATTCAGGGCTATCAGTCATATATGAAGCATACTCTACATCCTTATTTTGTAGCAAAACTTCAGTTATTGGATTTAGAATTGTCTCATTTTCATCTGTTATTTCAAGTTCCAGTTCCTTTGTTGTCTTTTTAATTGTTTTCATTTCCATTTTCAATCACTCTTTCTTAGATTCAATAGTTTTGATTTATTTTAAAGTTTATTGATATCGTAATTACCATAATCTATAGCAATTTTTCTTCTTTCTTTATTATCACAGTTTTGACATTCAAGCATGTTTCCTTTTTGCACAAGTGAAGCTCTACATTTAGAACATACTGCTTTGATTACTCCAAGATCTTTATCTTTAGTAGCGAGTTGTAAACTTGGTCTTACTTGTGTTACTTTTGCTCTTATTATATCACCAGTAGAAAACTCTGTAGCAGGATCTTTTGTATAACCATTTGATATTTCTGAAACTCGTAATGTTGCATTTGTATCACCTGAAACCTGTCTACTTTTACCGATTACATGTATTACATCAGCAATTACCATATTTGATCTAACTGAGTTTACTTTTGCAAGTACTATATTACCTGTTTTAATCTCAACTGGAACACTTGTCAAAGGGTTTATTTTTGCTCGCCTGTTTTTTGTATCTATTTCAAATACTCCTAATCTTGATGCACGTATTACTCCGTTATCTTCGTATGTTCCTTCTCCCGACATTAGTTCTTCCGTAGTCGCTACTTGTTCTCCAGGTAGTATAACCTTGTTTTTTGTCATTTATTCACCTTTGATATGTATTTAGGGCAATTCTAACTGTGTTTTAAATTTTGTGGTAGTATAAGATATATCTTTATATAAAAATATTTTATTTATTTGTTAGGTATAGAAAGTTTTAAACCATCTATAGAGATATTTAATTAACAACTGTTAAAAAAAGGGTAGAATATGAAGAAAAAAACAATTGTAGTTTTAATTACTATACTTTTTTTTAGTACAGGTTTTTTATCGGTTAGTGCAGTTGAAATAGATTTAACAAAAAAAATTAACTTTTATAATTTAAATCAACCTTTAGTACCAATTCAGGGTGATATGATAGGAAATCAATTGCCATTTGGCTCAGGTTTTAAAAATCCTAGAGAAATATACATACCAAACGTTGAACCAACTTGTGTTGACAATAATATTGTCAGTTTAATTGAAAAACTTAATGAAGAAGCAATACTTGAATTCCTTGAAAATTTAACATCCTTCGGTCCAAGAGTTACTACCACTGAAGCATGTAATAATAGTCAAAATAGTCAAAGACATAAGTAGTTGGACACATCGAAGTTGAATTTTTTTCCTCCTAAGAATTGATCGATCTTCATCTGCATATTCTCGATGGTTGGAAAATAGGTGGAGTTTGTGACTGTAGCTCGTATTG
>JALHTX010000395.1 GCA_022866015.1 Thermoplasmatota archaeon | reverse complement strand
TATTTGTAGCTTTCCATTTTGTGGAGCTTGTTCTGCTGAATATTCTACACCATAAGTATTTGGTAATTTTAAAATCATAACTGAAGATAGACCTGTAAACAAATTGCCCTGATGGACGTGCACAGGATTGTATTCATGAGCTTTCATTTCATTAACCCAGATTGAATTTAAATGAGTTTGATATTTTCTAATATGATTAAATTCTAAATAATGTTTAAACATTTCCATAAACCATTGTTTAACATTAAGTGGTAAATGATCATGTCTTTTCATTTTAGATTCATCTTCTCCATTATAAAATAAAGAATGTTCATTTTTAATTTTACCTACTAATTGTTTATTAGCAGGATAAAGTTCATTAAATCTTTGTTCATATATTGAATTGATTGCATGAAATATATCTAACGGTGTTTCGTAACGCATTACACACTGACCTAAAAATGTGAAATTAAATTTCATAATCCCATTTCTTTTCTAATATTGGTCGCAGATATTTCTTGTATTTCTTTTGGTAATATAATCTCTTCAATCTTGTAACCAACACCTCTACCATAACAAATGTTTGTAATATTAGGTACTTTTATAACTTCAAATTGACCTGTGTAGTCTTTAAGTTTTTCCTCAATCCGTTGTTTAATTTCATCAAATACAAATGGATTATCTTTTGTAGTAACTTGATCTCTAACCATTATACAAACTTGTCCAGTCTTCTTTAAGATCTCTTTAAATAAAGCTAAATGTCCATCGTGAAATGGCTGCCATCTTCCTAACATCTGTGCTGTTGGTTTAGAGTAGTCCATGTATCTCCTTTATTATGTTATCGTAGTTAAAATCAGTTATTTCAAAATCAACATTTTTAGGTTTCTCAAATACTTTATTAGTATCTTCAAATCTTCCTTTATCAATTGTATTCATCCAAATCTTCATATCATAAAAAGATCTATAAGATTCAAATGGACATACAAAGTATATAACAACATGATTCACTGCAAGATCACACATAGTCATCATACGATTAGCTTGTCTTCTACGACCATCTTCTGTGAAATCCCAATCTTCAAACAGCTTTCTAATCTCATCAGCATTGAAATGTGGTATCTTTTTATTTGTCACTAATTTCTTTGCAAAAGAAGTTTTGCCAGATCCTGGTAATCCAAATATTAATATTTTCATAATACGATGTGCCCGTACGCGCGCGCGATACTTTCAGGTATCATTGCTCGGTAAGGATTTGATTCCTTTCTAATCTCTTCTCTAATAGTATGCATTCTATTTCCAACCACTTTATCGTCGTAACCTATACCATTAACTTTAAATTGATTCAAGCTTTTTAAGTTATGATTAAATCTAGGTATTTCTAAAAAGTCATATATTTTATATATTTGATTTTCCGTATCATTTACTAATTCATCATATTTAAGAAAATGACACATATGTTTATGTTCTGGTCTTAATGCATTTTCTATTGCTATTAAATCTTTAGCAATTGCACCATCAGTATTCATTAGCATCCAAAGCTTTTCTTCTATTGTTTTCTTTCCATATTTATTAGGAAATGCAGAAGGTTCTGTTTCAAACCATTTAACATAAGATGCAAGAACATCTAATAAATCTCTCCAAATAACAATGCACTTTATAGGTTGACCTAAATGTTGTTTCATTAACATAAGGTTCCCTGGTGTCATTACAGGACCACGATCAATGATATACTTATAATTCCAATCTTTATAATAAGTGTTGTAGACTGTTGATAATACACCATCCAATGATTTATGATCTGGATAGTTTTGAAATACATCTGTTTCTTTAAGAAGATAAATATCTTTCATTATCTCTAATGTAATAGAGTTAGCAGTAACAGCAATATCTGGATTTTGATTTATTATAGAACCGAATAAAGTATTACCTGATCTTGGTAGCGCTAATAAGAAGAATATCTTCTTATGAAGATTG
>JALHTX010000394.1 GCA_022866015.1 Thermoplasmatota archaeon | reverse complement strand
GTAGCCATACTTGCAATAGTAATACGTGCATCAAGAGATAAACTGTCAATATACTCTCCGTAAATTTCTGCAGAATAACCAAGGAGACTATTTGCACCAAATTCCTGAAGAAGTTTTAAAATTACATCTTTAGGTGTAGTGGTTTTTATAGGTTTACCTTTTAAAACTATTTTAACACTATGTGGAACCTTAAACCAGATTTTACCATGAGCCCAAGCATATGCAATATCATTATCACCCATACCTTGACCAAAAGCACCAATTGCACCCAAAATATTTGCATGACTATCAGTTGAAACAATAGTGCTACAAGTTTTAGCAATTCTTTCATCGATTAGAATATGTGTTCCGATCCCACTGTCAATATCAAAAATTTTGATATTATTTCTACGTGCAAACTGACGGCAAATATGCTGATTTGTAGCGTACTTTTGATCACAACCTCCTGGGTTACAATCAAATGTGAAAAAAGTTTTTATAGGATCATTAACTGAAAGATTATTTTCTTCAAGATTTTTTACAACGTTTGCACCACCGAAATCACGTGCGACACGTACATCTACATCAACATCTATAATTTCATCTACATTAGCTTCACTTTGAGAATGTTTTTTAAAAATCTTCTGAATGATTGTTTTACCCATATTATTTCACCTTAGATAAAGGAAAATTTTTAGATTTTCCTTGATTCTTTTCCTTTGTAAATCGCTTCTGCAAAGTTTATTTGACGCATACGAGGTTGTGAGGCGCATTCTTCGAAATAATGGGCAGAAAGACCAGCTATTCGTCCATATATAAATAATGCTTTAGCCATCGCTGGATTTAAATCCATATCTGCCACAATTGCCCCAATTACTCCATCAACGTTTATAGGAAGACTCATTCCTCGTACCTGTTCAAATATTGTACTTACTTTTTTAGATAATTGTACATGTTTACCATCGATACCGGTTTTAGAGGCAAAATTCCATAGAACATCACGTCGTGGATCTTTTGTATGAAGTCTATGACCAAGACCTTCGATTCTTTTTCCGCTTTCAATGTATGTTTTCATGATTTTGCGTGCAGCTTGAGCAACATCGATATTTTCTTTTTGTGATTTTATAATACATTCATCAAAGAATTGCGCAGCTTTAGCACCAGCACCACCATGAACATCAGTAATTGCGCCAACACCATGAGCTACAGCTACCTCATAAGGTGTTCTTGTTGACGCAGCGATGATAGTGGCTTGAGCGGATGGAGGGGTGACTCCATGATCTACACAAGCGACAATCATAGCCTCAATCATCTTAGAATGCTGCTCATTTACTTTTAAATTTCCTGTAATAACACGATATATCACATGGGAAAAAGGTTCATTATCTGCCATTTGTTTAAGGGCTTTTTCAGTGTCTAGAATTCTACTTAGATACCGAGCAGTTCTGCCAAGACAAAATATGGTTTTTTTCACTGCTCCATCTGTTCCTTCTTCAGGGAATTGTACTAATTCTTCATCAAGAACAAAATATTTCACTAGAGTTTTTGAGATATCTTCGTTTTTTAATCTTTTAATTTTTGGAACAGGTAATTTAGCTGCATCTATTGCAATTTTTCTCATTTTTTCTAATGTTTTTTTATCAGGGAATTCTCCTTTTACCAGTAAATATGCAGTTTCCAAGAAACTCTTTTTTTCCACGATGTCTTGTAGGGGATAACCCGAAATTAATAAGTTGTTAGGCATAACTTTTGTTATAAGTGTTCCCCATCCTGATTTCTTTGATGGTGAATCCCATACCGTTTTCATTTTTTTATAGTAATTTTCAATATTGAAATAAGTTTTATTGTTCAATTTTTTCTTTACTTCAGTGATAAGATCATACTGGCTATTTACTACAGGAACCCCTACACTTTCCAGCGCTTGTTTCTTCGATTGGAATGTTCCATAGTCTAGTCCTGGTGAAACAATTGCTCCTGCATGACCCATAGTTTTTCCCTCTGGTGCATGTGCTCCAGAGATTAATGTTACAATAGGTTTTTGGTATTTAGTTGGGTTTTTCTTTATATCTTTGGCTAGGAGTTCTTCTTGACAGCCACCTATTTCACCTGCGACAACCACAAGATCTGTATTTTTATATTCCATTGCAAGTGGGACAAGGTCGCGGAATGTTGAACCGATTGCTCCGTCTCCGCCGACGCCAATAACTGCGTTTTGTGCGATACCGACGCTTGCTAACGCATCTGAAAGATGATAAAGTATAGCTCCACTCCGAGAGATAATTGTAACACCTTTTGGTCCGAATTTTTCTGAGGAAATCTCTTCAGGGTAAAATACATCTGGTAGCATCCCTGCTTTAATTCCTTCTGGAGGTAAGATAATACCAGGTGTGTTGCCACCTATGAGTAATGTTTTATGTTTTCTTGCGGCGACAAGTATATCGCGGACATCTTTTATCGGTATACCTTCGCTTATGAGGACTACAACAGGGATGCCTGTTTCTATGATTTCTATAGTAGCATCTTTTGCAGTAGAGTAGTGCCGCCAGATGCTTGCTACTGCAATATTAGGATGTTCTCGTAAGCATTCTTTGATGTTATCATAAATAGGTATAGTCTCTAGTAGTCTTGTTCCACCGCGACCTGGTGCTATACCAGCTGTGATTATTGTCCCATACTGTTGCATTAATTCTGCATGCCGCATCCCTTGTCTACCAAGACCTACTACTATTGTCTCAATTGTTCCTGTTTCTTTAATTTTTTTTGCGATATCTGGACGTTTTTTTTCGATGATATAATAGAGCATTCCCTGGTCAGGATTTACTAGTTTCATATTTTAGACCCCTTTTAACTCATAAGCCTTTTTGATTCCTTCACGAATGACATCAGCCATTATTTTCTGGTTTCCTACATAGATTGTAACATTTTTTAATGCGTCTGGATTTTCAATTTTTGCTTTTTCTAGAAAAGTATGGGCACTTGGTAAATCGGTTCCTACCATTCGTCCATATATTGGTATCATTCTTTTCCCAGTTTCATATCGTTCTTTTACAGCTTGTAACATACCACGAATGAAGATGTCACAACTTGAGATACCACCAAATCGTGATGTTATAATCAGATCAACAATATGGTAATCCATAAGGAGATGAAACATTTCAGCAACTCTATTTTGCGTAGGACCTCCACCACTATCCATGAAGTTTACTGGAACTACCTGATCGTTAAAGTATCGTTTTCCAATGGTCGCAACCTCATCTATGGAAAAAATCCCATAACCAGCCCCACCTGGGATAAGACCAACATATAGTTTTTTCGGATCTTTAACATATGTCTCACTTAGGAGATCAATATATGGAAAACCTGCGTTTTGAGCACGAAGCTCGTTCTTCGTTCGTTCAGCTACATCATGTCTCTTTTCAGTGATACCAAGCATCTCTAATAAATCAACCTGTCTAAAAAGGGCGTTATCATCTAAAACTAGTTTAGCATCAACAGCTACTACACCATCATTTGTAATAATCAATGGATTAATTTCACAGAGTCTAGCATCAAACCGTTGATAAGTAGCATATACTTTAGAAATAATATCCGAAAGTATGTTTTTTAAGTTTTTTTTATTATTTAAGTTAGTTACAAGAAAAGAAGCAAGATCATCTGCAGTAGATTTTGAAAGTTTATCGATGTTATCTGTAATTTCTCTTTTTAAAATAGCATGAGGTTTTTCCTTTGCAACTTGTTCGATATCAACCCCACCTGATGAGCTTACAATAACTACATTGTTAAATGTGATTGGATCCATCGTAATGCCAATATAGCATGCACCGATTTCATCTATAACTTCTTCTAATAATATACATTCGACCGGCATTCCTTTGATCTTTAATTTAAACAAGTCATTAGCAATTTTTTTGGTTTCATCCATGTTTTTTACTTTTTTGATACCACCTGCTTTTCCTCTACCACCTACAAGAACCATGGATTTCAGCATTATCGGATATTCTAGTTTCAGTTCATCAAGTTCTTTCAGGGAGTGAATAATGCCATATTTTTTTGGGATAGGTATCCCCATTTTATTAAATACTTTTTTTGCTTCATACTCATAGAGTTTCATACTAATCGTTTCTCGTGGTTTTTATGGTTTTTTTAATTTCGAAATCAATAAAATCACAATGATGAACGATAAAACTCTCAGGAGTACGCACACATTTATCGCCTTCATGAGAATGAGCATATATAATTAAAACTACTTCATCAGGAAGACCTAGTTCTTTTGCAAGAAGTGCACCTGATACTGGATGACGAAATTTTTTACCATATTCTGATACCATTACTTTTCCATCTTTTATGTGATATTCAAGCAGTTTTCCAACATCATGAAGTAGTGCACCTGCGATAAGAAAATCTTTATTTAGTTTTTCATCGCGTTTGTCAAACACTGCTTTTACAAGATGTGTAATACGCTTTGTATGATCTGTAAGTTTACCAGAGTTTTCAAAAATAAGTGTAAATGGTACATTATCTATTGCTTTCCAGCCTCCTTTTTCTGCTGCGGTTTTCCATACAGTTATAACTTGTTCTTTTAATTTTTTATCATCTATCCAACTTAGTTCTTCTGAAAAAATGTTTACAATATCTTTTTTCTCAACCATTAAGTTGACCCCCAAGACGGTTGATTGTAATCTAAAAGACTATTATTAAGATTCCCTTTTAATAGTAATTATTTTTAGAAAATAATTTAATGAAATAGGGGTTCCACCCCTATAACCCCTTCCGCCTTCGCTTCCTCGGCAAGCTCTTCGCCTCTGATGAGGCTTCGGTCTTGCCGTATCCCCGCTCGGCGGTTAAGTTTAGCTAGGTAATGTTTGTTG
>JALHTX010000393.1 GCA_022866015.1 Thermoplasmatota archaeon | reverse complement strand
TTTCGACATAAGTCTTACTAAAAATTCCTCCTTCAGTACCTTTTGGATAAGTAAAAACATGAATAAGTTTTCCATCGATAAACTCAGGTTTAGGTTGCGATTTTTTCTTTATTTGTTTTTCAAGATATGAAAAACGAAAATAAAACAAAATTTCAAAAAGTATGAAGATGCCAAGGATTGCACTAATTATTAAAACCCAATTTTCAAAACTAATAACTGCCCAGTTATAATCGTAATCCAGGGAAAAAACTCCGAAAAAAACAATTAAAAACCATATTATTAATATAATCCCAATTAAAAATAAAAGTTTAGTTATATTTGAATATTTTTTCTTAATTTTTTCATCAAATTCAAAAATTTCATAATTTTTTTGAAATTCAGACATAATTAAACCCTAATTAAGATGTATTATAAATATAGTATTTTAAAACTATCTATTTATATTTTTTTAAAAAAATCAATTAATTTTTCAAGTGATTTACCACGATGAGAATAACTATTTTTTTCAGAAATATTCATTTCAGCAAATGTTTTATCAGAATTTTGAGGAATAAAAATAGGATCATAACCAAACCCGTTATTACCGCGCTTTACAATGGAAATAACACCTTTGCATTCACCTATAAACAAATGAGGTTTAAGATCTGATTTTCCATATGCAAAAACTGATCTAAAAACTGCTATACGATCCTTGACTTTAGTATCGTTCATAAGTTTTAAGACGCCATCACAGCCAACTGTATGAAATACATACGCAGAATAAACTCCAGGAAAACCCTTAAGTGTATCTATGAAGAGACCTGCATCTTCTAAAATAAAAGGACTCTTAAAATTTTTTAAAACATGTTCTACTCCAAAAAAAGCTACTTCTTCAAGAGAATCAGCTTGAATTTCAGGGTAACCAATATTATTTTGAACAACCTCTATGCCTATTTCTGAAAATTTTTTCTGAGCTTCAACAAGTTTACCTTTATTACTAGTTATAAAATAAATTTTTTTCATCTATATCTTCCTCTTCTAACAATCTCATCAATCTTAAGAATTATTTTATTAGAGTCTTTACCATAAATTTTTCTATAACCCTCAAGAACATATTCAAAACAATTTGAATATTTAAAATGAGTTGATTCAATAGCCTCCGTTAAAACATGTAGATCAACACCCTTCGCTTCAATTTCATTGTTTATCTCACCAAGACCAAAATCAATAAAATAAATCATATCATCTAAAAGAATCATATTTGAAGTAGTAATATCACCATGGATAATATCATTTTTATGAAGATTTCCAATACTTTCCCCAATTTTTATACATAATTTTTTACGTTCATCTTCAGAAAGATTATTTAAAATATCTTTAACACGCTTGCCTTTAACATAAGACATAGTTATTACACCTTTTTGTAAATCTACATCATATATGATTGGAACGCAAACACCACTTTGTCTTGCCTCACTCATTAGTTTAGCTTCCTCACGAGTCCTAGTAGCGATAAGTATATCATTTATTTTCCTGAGTCTATAACCTTTAGTTACACGATTTTTTAAAACAACATCAAAACCAAGATATTTTGAAACAACAATTTCTGCTTCAGCACACTTATACAGAATAGTTTTATCAATCACGCCAGGTCACATCCACCATATCAGTTCTAAAACGTTGATTAATAAAACTATTCTCAACCTTCATTCTAACACCATTATTATACATAAGAACACCAAGCCATGCTATCATTGCTCCGTTATCAATACAAAGAGTTTTTTCAGGAACAAAAAAAGAAGCTTCCCTTTCTTTAGCCATGGTATTTACCATATTACAAAGTCTTTTATTTGCTGCTACACCACCAGCAAGAAGAACCTGTTTTTTTTCTGTATGAGCCATAGCTCGCTCTGTAATCTCTGTAAGCGCTGCAAAAGCAGTCTCCTGGATAGAAAAACAAATATCTTCTAGTTTTTCACCTTTTTTATAAAAAGTTTCAGCAGCAGTTAATAGACCAGAAAACGCGATATCCATCCCCTTAATCGAGTAAGGTAAATCAATATATTTTTTAGCATTTAAAGCAAGTTGCTCTATTTTAGGTCCACATGGAAAACTTAAATTAGCAATTCTACCAAATTTATCAAGACAATTACCAATACCAACATCTAAAGTTTCCCCAAAGACGCGATATCGGCCTTCTGCAAAAGCTATAACCTGAGTATTAGCACCCGAGGTATAAAGTAAAACAGGATCAATACAATCTTTTAGAGTACCACGACCGATTTCAAGATGAGCAACACAATGATTTACACCAAGTATAGGTTTATTGATTGTTAATGATAAAGCCCTTGCAGCTGTTGCTGCGGTACGAAGACAAGGACCGAGACCAGGACCCTTTGAAAAAGAAACAAGATCAACATCACCTGTATCAACACCTGATTGTTTGAAAGAATCTTTTATAAGATCAGCAATATAGGTTGCATGATGGTTTGCTGCCTCACGAGGGTGAATACCACCTTTTTCAGGTTTATAAATCTTAATAATATTAGAAAGGACAATGCATCTATTGTTTTTTTCTTTTACAATTCCTACACATATTGAATGTGCAGTACCTTCAATCCCAAGACATATCATAAATAAAAAGTTGAAAGGCTGAACTATATAAAATATGTTTTGTCATTACAACCAAACTTATTTATCTGTACACTTACAAAAATTTATTAATTTTCATTCCTGAAAAAACGATTTCAAAATAATGAAAACTAAATAAATTCAACTAAACGCTTTGTAAATTTTATCTGCTAGCATCGTATAGGGGAAGGGATTTGAATACGAATTTAATATTAAAAAATGATATGTTTCCCCTGGCTTGAATTTACCAGTAAAAATCAAAATTCTCTTCTTATAAATTTTTCTATTTTTTATCGGGATATTGTTAAATAATGCTTTCATATTGACATTTTTGTTTTTATGAAAGCAATTGAAGTCAACGATCTCTCAAAGATATACTAGGGTGATATCAAAGCAATTGACCATTTATCTTTTGATGTTGAAGAAGGGAACATATTTGGGTTTCTTGGTCCCAATGGTGCGGGGAAATCCACAACTATAAAGATATTAGTTACGCTAACCAGACCAACACAGGGAACTACCCGTATATTTAATATCGATGTAACAAAAGAACCTAGCAAGATAAGAGAAATGATTGGGTATGTTCCTCAAGAATTATCTGCAGATTGATCCCTCACAGGTTATGAAAATTTGTTACTGTCTGCAAAACTCTATGGTATACCACGACATGACCGACAAATACGGATTGATAAAATCCTTGTGATGATGAAACTCTCTACACGTGCACATAGTCTGGTTAACACCTATTCAGGTGGTATGGTAAGACGTTTAGAAATCGGGCAAGCGATGCTTCATCGTCCTCGTCTTCTCTTTTTAGATGAGCCAACTATTGGCTTGGATCCTGCAGGAAGAAAATTGGTGTGGGAACATATCCGCAAACTCAATAAAGAAGAGCATATGACGATATTTTTAACTACTCATTATATGGAAGAAGCTGAAGCACTATGCGACCACATTGGGATTATTGATCGTGGGAAATTGTCCATTGTTGGTTCCACAAAAGAACTGAAAGATAAAGTTGGGTTAGGGACCATTACCTTTGTTCTTGACCTCAAGCAGTCAGGTCATTATACATCTGAAGATCTGAATTCCTTTTTTAAGCATATTCCGGGTTTCTCAATAGTTCAACTTAAATCTGATACCTGGGAGTTGAAAGTTCCTCATCCAGCGGAAAATGCACCAGAAATTCTACAGATATTAATACACAATAATTTTCGTGTAAAAGATCTAGAGATAAAAGGACCTACACTAGAAGATGTATTTCTAAAATTTACCGGTTCTCATTTTGATGAAGGTGTTTCACGAAACGAATGGAAAACAATCAAGGGAAGACGAAGAACCGTTCGGAGGATTACCTGATGTATAGTCTATGGCAAATGCTAAAAAAAACCTTCATTGTGTTTGAATTTGAAGTCAGAAAACTTCGTCATGACCCTGTTGAAGTGTTTGTAAGACTGATACAACCTATTCTATGGTTGGTAATTTTTGGTTCTGTGTTTAACAAGTATCGTGTAATTGATACTGGTAATATTTCCTATATTTCGTACCTTACTCCAGGAGTAATGGCACAGTCATTGCTCTTTACCGCGATCTTTTATGGCATTGCAATTACATGGGATAAAGATTCAGGGATTCTTGCAAAACTCATGGTCACACCGATATCACGAGGATCAATCATCGTTGGTAAAGCATTGTCTGCTGCTGTTCGTGGCTTGTTGCAATCGGTGGTGATTGTTTTTATCGCTTTACTTCTTGGGGTGACGTTTGTTTTTGGAATTTTAAATATAATCGGCGTTATCATTATAATTGTTCTTGCATCCACCTGCTTTGCATGCCTTTCCATTGTCTTCGCATCATTTTTGAGAAAAAGAGAAAGATTTATGGGAGTTATTCAGTTGATTACAATGCCGTTATTTTTTGCAAGCAACGCACTCTATCCAGTTGAATTGATGCCAAAAGCACTTCAATATGTTACGTTGTTTAACCCACTTTATTATGTTGTTGACTCGTTGCGATCACTTTTAATCACCAATGATCTTAGTAGCGTTCCTATACATATTGGTGTGTTGCTCTTGATTACTATTTTATTTGTCCTTGCAGGAATATGGGGTTTAAAACGACTTATGGAATGAAATAAGGGCGGCGCCCTTATAATCCCGTTCCGCCTTCGTTCCTCAGCAAGCCCTACGGTCTTGCCGTATCTAACTCGGCGACTCTGGATAGTAATCGTTGTTGCCGATCATCAACAACTGTAATTTTATGGTGGTTTGGTTGATCTCGGATGTACGCACCAGATTGTTCAAGGTTTTTCCATCCAGTGGATTCATAATGATCATATCCACTCCAGAAC